>JBAYAD010000368.1:0-2511 GCA_041669965.1 Selenomonadaceae bacterium | reverse complement strand
CGTGCCCGTTATCTTTATGCCGCACTTTTCTTCTGTATTGCTTTGTTATGTTCAGGCTTGTTTTTCTTTGGAAATCCGACAAGAGTGTATGCTAAAGCAATGAATTCATTATTCATTGAGGTTAATAAACCAATTGGTGTTGCTAAAGGAATTTTTCCAGGGCGTGTGGTATGGGTTCATAATCCTAAAGTTGCACAATGGGATGGAAAAACTGGTTATTGGTGGGATGATATGTATAATCCTCAACTAGAAACCGATAAACTGTTAACCAATTCTCTTGTAACGCTAACCGGACAAAAAAGTGAAGCAAATGCTTGGAATGCTATATTCAAGTATTTTAATACAGTTAAAAAAAGAGGCGGAAAAGGATATCAGAGCAATGAAAAAATAGCTATAAAAATTAACGAGAATAATACTGAGAGTCACGCTAATACAAATGAAATAAATGCATCGCCACAACTGATTCTTAGTCTACTGCAAAGTTTGATAAATGAAGCTGGGGTACCACAGAAAAATATAACTATTTTTGATGCCAGCCGTTTTATTACTAATAATATTTTTGATAAATGTCATGCCAAATATCCTGAAGTCCAATTTGTTGATAATGTAGGAGGCGATGGACGAATTAAATCTACTTATATAGATAATGCTATTCCATATTCAGTTGATAATGGTAAGCTTGCCCGTGGTTTGGCCCAATGTGCTGTTGAAGCTGATTATCTGATTAATTTGGCGCTTCTGAAAGGACATGTTGGACAAGGAGTTACTCTTTGTGCTAAGAATTACTATGGCTGTACCAGTATTTTTAATGATTGGAGATTGAATGCGCATAATAACTTTGATCAGGATAGAACAGGAAAACCTAAATATATGACTTTTACCGACTTCCTTGGTCATAAAGATTTAGGTCAAAAAACGATTCTATTTTTAATTGATGGCATTTATGGAAACAAGTTAGTGAATGGAGAACCCAAATTTAAATGGGAAATGGCTCCGTTTAACAATAACTGGCCATCAAGCCTTTTTGCTTCTCAGGATCCGGTGGCTATTGATGCTGTTGGCACTGACTTTATATTAAATGAATGGCCCGATGCTGCTGATTTAAAATATTGTGACCAATACTTGATTGAATCTGCATTGGCTAATAATCCACCTTCGGGCACCCATTATGATCCAGAAAGAGATGGAACCGGAATTCAAAGCCTTGGCGTATTTGAACATTGGAACAATGTGAAGGATAAGAAATATTCAAGAAATCTAAAAACGGGGAATGGCATAGAATTGATTTATAAAATAATCAAATAGTTTTCATGGATAAAAAATAATCTATAGAAAAATATGATAGTATGAAATGAAGCAAATCCTCCTAGATCATTATTTGGGGGGATTTTTTTCGTTTTGGCTATTCTTTTTATTATAATACTAGCAGTTTGAGTTCAAGAAAAGGACATTTATACAACCGGCACAAATTTGAGATGAAAAAGACATTTTAATTTTAGTAGGAAAATTGAAACAGGGTCTTATGGATTTATACCCTTGCAAATGCCGGAAAAATAAGTAAGTAAATAGAATTCTTTACACATGTTAAGTCATATATAGTGACAATGATGACTAATGAATGTAAATTTGTCAGCTCCCGCCGTTAACCGCTGTTAAGCACTAAATATTCATTGTTAAAAGATAGCAAAAATGACAGGAAATAAATATAACCGAACGATTTTTGTTGTTATTTTAACGTCAGTAATGTTAAACTCAAATAGAATATTAACAAATTTAAAGGTATAAATGTATGAAACAGACAAAGAAAAACATCCTGGGTCTTGCTATTGTAGCTGTTATAAGCTCCGGAGTAGCCGGGATCACTACCTATTCATTAGTGAATTCCAAAAAGTCTAATCAGACTTTTGAAGAAATGTTTCCCCAAAACCCGAATGTAAAACTGGCTAAATATGATGTTGGTGCGGCGGCTCCAGTTGATTTTACATTGGCAGCAGAGAATTCGGTTCATGCGGTAGTACATATTAAATCAACGGAACTATCCAAAACTAAAACGGTAGACAATCAGGATCCTTTTTTTGATTTCTTTGGGGATTTTTTTGGTAATGGTAATGGAGGAGGTCGTCAGCAACAAAGACAAGTACAGACCGAACCGCGCGTTGGTATAGGGTCAGGTGTAATCATCTCCAAAGATGGATATATTGTTACAAATAACCATGTGATTGATGGAAGTGATGAAATTGATGTGACGTTGAATGATAAAAGAGAATTCAAAGCTCGTTTAATAGGTGCCGACCCTACAACCGACCTTGCATTAATTAAAATTGAAGGTGAAAATTTCCCGACTCTTCCCGTTGGTAATTCCGATGAGCTGAAAATCGGTGAATGGGTACTTGCAGTTGGCAATCCGTTTAATCTTTCGTCTACGGTAACGGCCGGTATTGTAAGTGCTAAGGCTCGTAACCTGGGTGTTTATGGAGGATCTGGTGATGTTAAAAGTGGAATTGAATCTTT
>JBAYAD010000367.1:0-2513 GCA_041669965.1 Selenomonadaceae bacterium | reverse complement strand
TGATGCGTCAGATTTGGCAGATACGGCATACGACTGTTGTATTTGTTACGCATGATATCGAGGAAGCAGTGTTCTTAGCAACAAAAATCTATGTTATGAAAGCCCATCCAGGAATGGTGAAGAAAGAAATTATTGTTCCTTTGCCAGAGCAGCGTACCTTGGATTTAAAGGACAATTTGGAATTCATTAAGGTGCGCCGTCAGATCAATAGATTGATTGAATAACAGTTTAGTTAAAAAATGCTTATTGGAAAGAAGCGAGAGAAAATGAAAAAAAAATTATTAATGTGCCTTTGTATGATTTTAGCAACCTGTGTGCTGATGGCTGGCTGCGGTATGGCTGGCGATGATGCAGTGAAAAGCAGCAGTTCATCTGTCAACGACGCGAATGGCGGAGTCAAAAATTCTTTGGCACCGTTGGGGTCAAAAGAAAATCCGTTTAAGTTGGGCGTTAGTCCGATGTCTGGATGGTATGCCTGGTATGGTGTGAAGGGCACGGGGATTTTTGAGAAAAATGGTGTAAATGTCGAAATTAAGTTTTTCCCGGTTTATAGTGATTCACTAACTGCCTTTTATTCGAATCAGCTCGATGGTATCTGCATTGCGGCTTCAGATGCTGTAGCACCGACAAATAGTAATATTAATTTTAAGATGGTACTTGTTAATGATAACTCTTATGGTGCTGACGGTCTTATTGTGCATGAAGGCATTAATAGCGTAAAAGAACTTAAGGGTAAGACAGTAGCTACAGAGCTTGGTACGTTAGAGCATATGTTTTTATTAAAAATACTGGAAGATAATGGCATGACAATCAATGACGTGAATTTTGTGAATATGACTATCAACGATGCGGGTCCGGCATTTATTGCAGGAAAGGTTGATGCAGCAGTGCTTTGGGAACCAACGCTTTCTATGGCGATGCAAGGTGGTGGTAAGCTGCTTTATAGTACAAAGCAGACACCAGGACTTATTCCGGATACGCTCGCAATTCATAATGATATTATTGCAAGCGATCCAAAACTCGTACAAGGCATTGTAAATTCATGGTTTGATGGTGTGACTATGTTACAGGCAAACGATCCGAAATTCATGAAAGCGATCTATGACGGAGCAGAGATTTCTGCAGATGATTACGCAATAATGCTGGATGGCGTTACAATCTTCGACAAAGCAAAAAATCAAGCAACATTTAAGGAAGGCAATAATTACACCTCATTGCCTTATACTTTGCAAAAGAGTGCGGAGTTTCTTAAGAGCGTAGGCATGATCGATAAGATCCCGGACAATCTGAAGAGTTTGCTGGAAGATCAGTTCATTAAGAATGCGAAATAAGAAAATAACATAAAGAAAAAGTTTTCTAGGGTTCCGCTGCTACGCAGGTCTGGTCCAAGAGGAAACGGCTGAGATGCTACACGGACGGAGAAAAGCCTGGGAGATATGAAAAATATCTTTCAGGCTTTTTTGCGTACCAAGAAAACTTCATGTTAATCATGAGGTTTTAAAAGCTTATTTTGACAAGTTTTAGAAAGGTGGTAAATATCATGAAAAAAATATGGAGTAAAGTTTTATGCCCTGGTGAAAAATGGTCGGGGAACATTGGCAGAGGAAAATACATTCATTTTAAAGCGATGGGTGATAACGCGAACGTATCCATGCTCATGTACAACATGCGAGATACGTCAGAGCGCTATAATATGCCAGATACGCTGAAAGCACAGTATACAGCTTACCTTACAACAGGGAATATACTTATGAGTGATAATGGACGCGTACTTGCAAGTATCATCGAGGATACTTGTGGCTGGCATGATACGATTTCTGGTTATCTCACAAGGAAGATGGCAGATAAGCGTTATGGTGTGAGCAAATACGAAATGGATCGTAATGATTGGTTACGAAGTGGGGAGGAAAACTTCAAAGTTGAGCTCATACGTAATGGTATGGGACCTCGGGATCTTGTTCCATGCGTAAATCTTTTTGCTAAGGTTTACTGCGAAAGAGATGGTAGTATGCATTATGACAGAGAACATTGTAAAAAAGATATGACTGTCACATTGCGTACGGAGATGGATATGATTGTCATACTCTCTAATACACCGAATATCCTTGATGAAAGCAAGGCATATCCGGCTGTTCCAATCGCTATCAATATTTATGAGGCACCACCAGTAGATTTGCTAGATCAATGTATAACACGTCGCCACGAGAATTACCGAGCTTTTGAAAACACCTGGGAATATTACGAGTTGTTGGGACTTTGATGATTTCATCAGAAAGAAGGTTATTGAAATGCATGAATTTATAGAGAAGCAAAGCAAGCTGAGAGAAGAAGACGCAGTTTATGATGATGTCGTCATGGCTGGTGACGGCTGGATGCACAAACTGAAGAAAGGACAAAGTTTCCGTATTGTCGATCTAAAAGGAAATCAGGCCGTGGATACAATGTTTTATGATATGACAAATCCTGCGGATCATTATGGTGCAGTTGCGACAATTGTGGCTCAACAAAGTATT
>JBAYAD010000366.1:0-2514 GCA_041669965.1 Selenomonadaceae bacterium | reverse complement strand
ATCCGGTCATATGATCGGTGGTGATGCGCATGAAAACATACGAGGTTTTATCTTTAATGATATCCTTCGGATTGCTTATCATTGCGATAATCCAAGCTTGCAAATAGCAAGAAAATAAGCCCTACGGTTTGAGTCGCGGGCTTGTTTTCAATCCATACTTTATGAATGAGATAAGCCGACGCAACCAAACATCAACTATCTCTTTGTTTATATTATAACACTCAACAATATTCATATCAATAATTTGCAAAAATTTTATACGGACAGTTCCCTGCTGCAAAACTACCAGCAGCTTATATCGTCTGTTCAATTTTAAATGATCCTACCCTAAGATCGATGGTGATGCACATAAAAACAGTTTTGTTTTTGTATGTCCAATATTAGCCTATAAACACAAATGAGCGACTGCCCGTTTTCATCAAGGGCACCGCTCATTTTATCCATGCAGGAAGGAAAGGTTATTCGACCGTGATTACCGAAACAGGGCATCCATCCCGCGCTTCCACGGCTTTGTCTTCTGCCTTTATTGGAACGTTTTCCTGATGGACTTCAGCCACTCCATCATCAGCGATCCGAAAAACATCCGGGCAGGTTTCCGCGCAGAGTCCACAGGAGATACAACCACTTCTGTCCAGTTTTGCCTTCATAAATTTCTCATCCTTTCAAAAATAATTGAATATATGCTTATGGCCGAGGAAATACAACGGTTAACATCATCTTAAATTTTCCGTCCGCAGCTACGGCATGAGAGATTCCTGCTGGCATCACAATGGTTTTACCTTCAGCCAATGAAAAGTTCCGATCGCCAATGGTAATATTCGCCTTTCCTGCAAGGATTGTCACCATTGCATCGCCATCTGAAGAATGCGAACTGATTTCTTCATTTTCATCAAAAGCGAACAGTGTAATGCTCACGGCATTGTTCTGTGCAAGAGTCCGGCTCACAACCTGTCCCTGCTGGTATTCGACTAGTGCGGATAGCTCCAATGCGTTCTCGAATTCAATATTCTTTAAATAATGTGTTTCCATACTATGCATCACCTTTCTTCAACACTCTCGCGATACTACTCTAAAACCAAACACTTTTCACCTTAAGTTACAGCTTCATTTTACCACTATACGGTCCTAAGATGCATTCTTTCTTTTTGGCTTAATTCATATTTACTAAACCGAAAAAGCAGCCGTTTTTATTTCCCTTAAATCTAGCTATTTTTTTTGGGTTGTGCGAATTTTTTTCGCACGAAATTGATAAGACATTTTTCATCTTCATAAACTTGCCGGCCTTTTTTTCTGATAATACAGCCCTTTAAACAGAGGCCTTCAATAGGAATCGTAATAAGCTGGCTTCCTGGCATAATAGCATTTTCTGTAATAATAGCCGTAGCTATTTTTTGTTGGATGAGATTCCACACACTGGAAAGATGCGGCGAAAAGTGCAAAATTTCCGGTTGCAGCTCTTTCTTTTCAAATTGCTGGAGCAGCATACGCGTCATAAAGAAATTTCTGCCCAAAAGAACCAATGGTTCCCGGACTGCTTCCTCCAAGGAAATGCTTGTTCGCTTGGCAAGCGGATGATCAGGCCAGACGCAAAGACAGATCGGCCAACTAAGAAGACTGCGATAGCTCAGACCTTCAATCTCTTCGCCGTAATGGATAATTGCCATATCGATCTCTTCATTTTTTACCATCTCAGCAGCTTCCAAGCCTGCCGGCTCAAGAATTTCCAGATGAATTTGAGGATATTTTTTTCGAAAATCCCCCAAAAGCATTGGCAGCATGATGGTTCCAATCTGGGATGGAACAGCGAGTCTCACATGATTACGCCTATGCGCCATATCTTTTATCGTGTCTTCCAAACGGTCTGCATGTTCTAATAAATGAGCAAATTTTTTAAATAAAATAATGCCATCTTCGGTCATCTGTATATTGCGTCCTACATGGCGAAAAAGATTCAAGCCTGTTTCGGTTTCTAAAGAACGCATTGCTATGCTAAGGGTTGGCTGGGCAATATGAAGGATTTCTGCGGCCTTTGTAATACTCTGCCAACGACAAACTTCATAATAATATCGCATTTGTAAAATTGTCATATCTTCACCTCCAGACAGCTATATTATACCAATATAAAATATGTATTCATAGTGTAAATACTTAGTTTCAGACTATAGGTTTATTGTGAATATGTATTTTTTTACTTTCAGTGAGAGGCGCATAATAGAGACAGGAAACATCAAAGGAGGTTTTTCAGATGGAAAAACACATCAATAAAAGCTATACTATAATGGGTCTTGCATTTTTCCCTTTTTCTAAAAAAATTTCTTCTATGCTCGAATCTACTGCCGAAAAATGGATGGAGGAGGCAAGAGCGTCTGTACACGCTTATGAAGCCGCCCTCCAGCAAATCAATGCATCACAAAGTAAAGTTTCACCAGCTTGCATGACTTCACTTTATGGGCAGTACCTCAAAGATACCATTGAAAGCCTTTAACTTTATTTGTTATTATGAAAGGTTGGGTT
>JBAYAD010000365.1:0-2515 GCA_041669965.1 Selenomonadaceae bacterium | reverse complement strand
TCGGCATGTCCAAAGTGTGAGTTTCGCACCTCTTGCTTGCTCCTTTTTAGCGCTGTGTATGGTGCGCCGTATCGGTTGTCCAATGTCCGGCCATGCGTTTTTGCATAGGGTACCGTCAAAACCAATCGCTATTATTTTTTCCACAATCCACCTCCGAATAACATTTTTACCTTTTTACAATACGAACATTGTCTGCTTTCTTTTTATCTCTTCTTCTCTGTGTACTTGATCAAATGTTCTTTGGACATTCTTGTTAAACTGCTCATTAAATGCTTCTACGTATTCTTTTTTTATCTCAAAGCCAAAAGACTTTCGACCCAGCAATTCAGCCGCAAGCAATGTTATACCACTACCGGCAACCGGATCTATAACAACATCCCCTTCGTCCGTAAAAATTGATATTAACTTTTTTATGACGTGTATGCTTTTTTGCGTTGGATGAATTTTAGGTGTTTCATTGTCTCTTTCGTAGTCAAAGCAATTAAAAATCATTTTCCCATTATTGTTGAATTTTGGTAGCTTATCCCTGTATAAAAGCACGGCATATTCACAATTTCCAACAACCTTCATATTTGCTTTTAATACTTGCGCCGAGTAATTTTTTCTGAACACAAGATTTATATAATTTGGGAATCCATACTCTTTGCCCTTTTCTATAAGCATAAATTGCTGTTCAAACTCGCAGAAAACAATCATGCATCCCGCTTCCCCTTTTTCTTTTGGCTCTTTTTTTAGCATTGTGTTTACAAAGTGCATAAATTCTGCCACTCTAAAATCCGAATCCGTGTCGAAGAATGTCTTTTTTGCAAGCCTACTTTCGCCATTTTTATTATCTCCATCGTTGTACCAGCTTGGATTGGAGGCATAGGCATTTACTCCAATATTGTAAGGGATATCCGCTATTATTAATTGTGCTTTTGGTATCCCATATTTTTTATAGTTTTGGAAATGGTCATTGTAAAGCTCCATCATGGTCAAATCTCCTGTTCAATCGTTATTATCTTTTGCATAGTTCACCTCGTTATCTTCGTACTCTTCTGTGAATTTTTTCCGTATTCTCTTTTTAATTTGGTCAACCCTTTGAAAGGTAATATTCATTCCCTCCCCAATCTCCCTATCAAACATTCCGTTTATGCTTTTGGCAAATATATCTTTGTTTCTGGATGATTCTTTCTCCATTGCTTTTTCAAGTGCAGTGTGTATTTCCGCAATTTCGGCATAATCTATCCCGTCTGTCATTATGTCAATCTTTTTTAAGCCCTCATTGTCGTTTGCAAAATCATCAAGATAGCATGTTACTCTGGCGTTGTGGTAATAATGCTGCTTTATGGCTCTCTTAATGCCCCTATCCATTGCTACCCATGAATATGTACTAAACTTCGCGCCAACTTCTTCTTTATACGCTACGGCCGCTCTACACATCCATAAAAATGCAATTTGTACTACATCATCAAAATCAAACGGCAATCTTGTGTTAAACATTTTCCCAGCTATTTTATATGCAAGTCCCTTATTTTCTTCTACCAGTTCTCTTTGTTTTTCTGTCATTCTTTCACCCCGAAATAATATTTTTTTAGCCTGTCTTCTCCGATTGTGTCTATGGCGTTTTGTGCTGATTCTTCGCTTTTAAAGTTGTATGGGCCACTAATCAAATCTTCGTCATCGTCAATTACAATCCCGCGTTGATAGTATATAATGCAATAAATAGTGCCCTCTTCCCAGTCCGACAGCCGTTCTAGCTCAGCGCATACTTTCAAATATTCGGCATGAAATTTAGCTTCTTTTTCGGTTTTAAACATGTTCCCAATGGCTTTGCACCCCATATCTAAAAAATTTCCTTCCCACGCTACATTCCTCACAATCCCGCATCCTTTAACACACCAATATTCATCTCCAATCTTTGGCCATTCTTCTTTTTTGTTCGCTTTTTCGCATAGCGCCATAAGCTGTTTTCGTTCGTCCTCGGTCAGGTTTTCCATATCTATTGTTACTTTATTTTCATTCATTTGTTATTCCTCCCTCGTAGTATACATATCCCCTGTCTGTCCTTGTTGAAAAGAAAGCTAGTTCCTTGTGTTCGTTGCCAATCGGGTGCCATCCATAGCTTCCGTCCATGCTATAAAAACGATGTATATAATTTCCTTCTCCGTATTTCTCTTTGGCAAAACTGTCTACTTCTTCAAAAGTGCTTTCATTAAAATTCTTGCATTTTTCAATATATTTTGGCATTTGTTATTCCTCCCTCTTAGTGCCATTACTGCGCCCCGCGCTGGTGAAATATGCTTTACCGCCAATTCCATCAAAATGCTCTGGTCTCTCATATTTGATACCCTTCTGGATATTTTGTTTTTAACGGTCTGTAGTCTACTCCTAGTGAAACGCTAGATTCTCCGCATTTTGGGCACCTCATATTTGGGATAACATTTTCATGAAAATTTGCGTCATCGTATCCTTGTCCATCGCATTTATGTCCGCACCCCTCGCACTCATATACTGCCAAAAAATCACGCCTTCT
>JBAYAD010000364.1:0-2515 GCA_041669965.1 Selenomonadaceae bacterium | reverse complement strand
TTTTAATATCTCGGTCTAAAACAATTGCAAGTTTTGTACCTTTTAGCAAAAGGTTTGTTGAGGTAATGTCGTAAGCCATAGTAATAGTGTTAGTCCAACCACCTGTGGGTAGTACTTTGACTCTTATGTTTTGCAATAAAGATTTACTTACCATAATCTTTTCGACAACAATCTTAGCTAAATCGTCTTCCACAAGAATTACCATATCGTTTCCGTATCCATCATCACTATATAGATTTCTTGTGGCATAGGCGGGATAACAAGGATTTGTTACAGAAATTGAGTCATCAACGTTATATTGCAAATAGTAAATGTTTTGCGGCTTTATTTCTCTAAGCAATTCGAGCGAATGCGTGGAAAAAAAGATTGCTAAATTTAACGATTTTGCAGTTTCCTTTAGAAAAAGAATCAGACGGCGTAGTGCTGATGAATGAAGAGCAAGCTCTATTTCATCCAGAAAAACTATGCAAGGACGCCCATCATTATTTATTGTTCGTTTGTTATATAAAACCTTTAAAGAATGAAGGACGCTTACTAACAGATTCTCACCCGTAGACATTCGGGCTTGACTAATTAAGTCGCCTGTGGTGGTTTCAATAAAATATGGATCTCCGGATAATTGTTTTTTCTGGGCAACATATTTCTTCAATACAAATAATTTTTCATAATAATTTGAATCGTTATGTAGAATAAGCCCCAAATTTGTTTTTACAAAATCATCGGCAGTTTGTAAATCTTGTTTTTGTAAGCCGTCTAAAATCCGAATAACTGAAAAATTAGTGTCTCTGAATCTATTCCCAAAAATAATACTGCCTTCATAAAATCCATTTATCTTCATCGGATTACCTGTGTTTGCTTTATTCCAATGATTATTGTTATAGTTCCATCCTCTTATGGCATCCCCTATAGAGAAATCAATCATGGCATCATCCGGTCGCCCGAAATAATCATACATGGGCATTTGGTAAAAAACAGTAGATGCACATGCGATAAGTGTACTCTTACCGCATCCATTTTCACCTGTAATTGCGTAAATCCCCGAGTCTAGCGGAAATGTAAATTGCAAATTTTTGATACATTTAATGTTTTTAATTTCCATCTTTAGTTCCATAGAGGCACATCCTTTCGCCCACTTTATTTGCATTGTAAAAACAACTATACTCAAAACTCAGTAGTATTTATTCAAGCTTCGTCTAATTGCTATTATATGTAACACACTAATATTATCACTATTTGTCAATAATGTCAACAAGATAACCTATTTCATCATATTCTAACCATATATTTATCATCTATATATTATACAAATTGCCACACACCAACAGAATATTGACAAAATACGAAATATAGGCTATAATCTCCTTTAATGACAATTTAAGGAGAAGTAGTATGGAATACATCATAAGTCTGGTCATATCATTATGGTGGCTGTGGGCAATTCTTATTGTTTTAGCGATATGCCGAGCGTGCGAAGCTTCGATTAAAGGTTTTATCGGCGAGCTTCAAATAAAAATGGTCCTCTCTTCACTACCAAAAGATAAGTACATTGTCCTTCATGATATAATGCTTCATAAAGACGATTCTACAACTCAAATTGATCATATAGTCATTTCAACATACGGCATATATATTATCGAAACGAAGAATTACACCGGCTGGATAATCGGCAGCGAGAAAGATAACTACTGGACGCAGACGATTTACCGTAAGAAAAGCAAATTTCTGAACCCGATTCATCAAAATTACGGTCATATAAAAACCATTGAAGGGATTATCACAGCCTACTCGTTTTTACCAGTAAAATCAATAATTGCATTTTCTTCGCGCTGTGAACTCAAGGTATCCTGTAATGAAACACCGGTAATGTATATATTTCAAGTTGGAAAATATATAAAAGATAATTCAAAAACTGAAATAGTGCCTTTCTCTACCGTAGAAGCTGTTGCAAGAATAATCACTGACAATAATATTACAGATAAGAAGCTTCGCAAACAGCATATAAAAAGCACTAATAAAAAAGTTGAAGATATCGATAACAAAATAAAATCAGGTATCTGCCCAAGATGTGGCGGACACCTGATCAAACGTAAAGGTAGATACGGAGAGTTTACCGGCTGCGATAATTACCCAAAATGTCGATATATGCTTAAATAATATTTACTAAAACATATCTGTATTATGAGCTCAATGGCAGCCGAACAATATCGACAGAGCTTATCAATCGACCATATCATAGAATAATATTACGATATCTGGGCATTATATAACTGGAGGTGATAAAAATGCAATTATCACAAAAAGAAACAAGCCTTTTAAAAGATCTAAAAGGGCAGGAAAAATTATGTGTAGACAAATACACAAAACATTCCTCTTGTGCGAAAGATCCACAGTTGAAAAATCTGTTTACTCAGATTTCACAAGTAGAACAACAACATTACGAAACAATAACACAAATTGAAAACGGTGCTGTTCCTACATTAAGTGGTGGGGCACAAGGGCAGCCTTCATTCTCTGC
>JBAYAD010000363.1:0-2543 GCA_041669965.1 Selenomonadaceae bacterium | reverse complement strand
CCTTGGAATTGCACCAAAGGATTGTGTTGTCATCGAAGACTCCAAAAACGGTACAATTGCTGCTAAAGATGCTGGCATGTTTTGTATTGGTTTCAAAAATTTACACAGCGGCGATCAAGATCTCAGCCGTGCTGATGTTATCGTTTCAACACTCGTTGGACTCGATATGAATAAATTTTAAAGGAGGCCTTCCTTTGTCTATGTATACTCTGGAAAATGATTATCTTACACTTACGGCAGATTCACATGGTGGTGAACTTCATTCGCTTTGCAGCAAAAACAGCCATACTGAATATCTTTGGAACGGTGATGCAGCGTACTGGAAGTATCATGCGCCGCTTCTCTTTCCTATTGTCGGCCGCTGCATCGACAATGAATTCCGCATCGATGGCAAAACATACGAGCTGCCCCAGCATGGATTTGCCCGCATATCAGAATTCACCTGCATCGAAGAAACAGATATGCAGCTCACTTTTGAGCTAAAATCATCAGAAATAACCCGGCCGGAATATCCTTATGATTTTATTTTCCATATTTCGTATATACTTGTCGGAGCTTCTATAACAACAACACTCAGCGTCGAAAACATCGATAAAAAACCTATTCTTTTTTCTTTTGGTGCACATCCTGCCTTTATGTGTCCATCAGATCCTTCGGATAAGCTTTCTGACTGTTATCTGGAATTTTCCACGCGTGAAACTTCCGGTATCCTGCCACTATCTTCGAGTGGCTTTATTTCTCCTCAGAAACAACCCTATCTGCAGGAAGCGAATATACTGCCGCTCAGCCAGGAACTTTTCTCCAACGATGCTTTGATTTTTGATGACCTTCAATCTACCTGTATCAGCATCAAGTCAAAAAATCATAATAAAACGCTTGTGATGGACTTTTCTGAATTCCCTTATCTTGGCATCTGGGCTCCGCCAAAGGGTGCACCATTTCTCTGCCTTGAACCATGGCAGGGTCATGCTGACTATGACAGCTTTACCGGTGACTTCAAAGACAAAGAAGGTATCATTGAACTTCCACCAAATCAGGAATTCTCACGCAGCTACACTATAAGCATTCAGGAACCCGCGTCAGAAAACATGATGGAATGAGCAACTGGCGAAAAGGCGTCTTGCTTGCTGCCAGTGGCGCGTTGCTCTGGGGTGGGTCCGGTGTTGCTGCACAATACCTTTTTCACAACAAACTATTTACACCGGAATGGCTTGTTGTCATTCGCCTGCTCTGCTCCGGTCTCATTTTGCTTTGCATCGATGCCTATCAGCATTTTGGTGATATCTTTCTAATATGGAAGGATTCTCACGATCGAAAGCAGTTGCTCATCTTTGGTATTGTCGGTATGCTCAGCGTACAGTATACTTATTTTGCTGCAATCAGCTATGGCAACGCCGCTACAGCGACCGTACTGCAATATCTTATGCCAATTGTCATAATTGGCTACATAATACTTCATAATCATCATTTGCCAGGTATCCATGAACTTATTGCAGTCGCCTTTGCTATGATTGGAACGCTATTGCTTGTAACAAAAGGTGACTTTCATACAATGGAAATATCACCTCAAGCACTTTTTTGGGGTATTCTTAGTGCTTTTTGTGCTGCCTTCTATACTATACAGCCAAAACACCTTTTATTTCACTGGCGCTCACCGCTTGTTATAGGCTGGGCCATGCTTATCGGTGGTATTGTCATGATACCAGTAAGTCCCCCTTGGATTTTTGTCGGTATTTGGGATATAGGCGCCTGCCTCAGTCTTCTTTTCATTATCTTTTTCGGCACTGTCTTTGCTTTCTGGTCTTATCTTGAGAGCATAAAATATATCAAACCGACCGAGACCAGTGCGATTGCCTCCCTTGAACCACTTTCTACTGTTTTTCTCTCAATCGTACTGCTGCATATTTCTTTTGGTTTTATCGATATGATTGGCAGTCTTTTTATTATTAGTACTGTATTTATTTTATCTAAAAAAAATAAAAATCATCAAAAAAAAAGCAATCTAACTGCCACAAAGTGACAGCCGGATTGCTTTTTTATACTATATATTTCGAACTCAGTTCTTACTACTGCACAAAGAAACCGCCTGTAGTGCTTTTTGATTTCTTTCTATAATAATAGCAGTATTTTTATACAGCATAAAAATTCACAAGCTTTGCTCCAAAGATACCATCGATGTTTATTACTTCTTTAAGTATATTTGCCGGAATATCATTATCAATGGTAAGCACCATAATATTTGTCCCAGTCGCTTCTGTTTTACTAACCTGCATACTGGAAATATTAATACCGGCCGCTCCCATGACAGAACCAACACTGCCAATGATGCCCGGACGATTGATATGCGGGCAAATAAGAATGCGGGCATGTGGATCAACATCGACACGATAGTCATCAATTGCAACAATACGTCCTTCTTCACCAAAAAGCGTTCCCTCTACTTTGAGTTCCTTCGCTGCTGTCTTTATGCAAACCGTAAGAAGGTTTGCAAAGTTTTTAACCTCTTTGTTTTTCACTTCAGTTATCTTGATATTGCGTTCTTT
>JBAYAD010000362.1:0-2553 GCA_041669965.1 Selenomonadaceae bacterium | reverse complement strand
TTTGAAAGCGAAGACGGAGATGCATTTTCAAAATATGCTAAGACAGGGGCTTCGGCCAATGCCTATACTTCCTTTGACCGTACTTGTTATTTGTTTGGCTGCTCGGATAATTTTGATGCAAATCTTGGCATTTTGTTGAATTTTGTCAGCTCACCATATTTCACGGCAGAAACGGTAAAAAAAGAGCAAGGAATAATCGGTCAGGAAATCAGAATGTATGATGACAGCCCCGATTGGAGGGTTATGTTTAATCTTCTGTGCGTGTTGTATCATAATCACCCAGTTAAAATTGATATTGCCGGAACAATAGATTCAATTGCCAAAATTGATGATAAACTGCTATATGAATGTTATAATACGTTTTACAATCCTTCTAATATGTTCCTTTGCATTGCAGGCAATGTAAAGGCGGATGAAATTTTGGAAAAGGTGCAAAATACAATCGGAGATGTAAAAAAGGTTGACATTACACGTTCCAACTTTGATGAACCGCAAAGTATTGTAAAGAACTATACAGAGCAGAAAATGTCGGTTGCTATGCCGCTTTTTTGCGTTGGAATAAAGGATAAAATTGATACGCCACAGAGATCGGCGCACGAAATTGCGGTTAGCGAAGTGCTCGCAGCCATCCTTTCAAGCGACTCATCTTCTCTTTATAAAAAGCTTATTGATAAAGGCCTCATCAACAAGGAATTTGGTGGAGAATATTTTTATGGTTATGGTTATTCCGCCTTTATTTTCCAGGGCGAGTCCAAAAATCCACAGGCAGTAATAGATGAATTCAAAGAAGAAATAACACGAATTAAGAATTTTGGCATTAATGACGAAATGTTCAATTGTGCAAAAAACAGTTTGTATGGTCGCGCAGTGTGTCGTTTTAACAATGTGGAAGATGTTGTGTCTGTACTGGTTAACAGTGCAATGAACCGGTGTGGTCCGTTTGATGCAAGTGAAGAATTAAGCAGAGTCACAGTCGATGATATCATGAAACGTATAAACGAAATAGATATTGAAAATATGTCACTTTCTGTAATTTCACCGATGTAAATTCCGTCAGCCGGGACGGATACATATAAAAGTAAAATTGTCTCTTTTCTACAACGTATATTTAGGTTATAATAAAAACTATATTATAAAAAGGATGTGTCCAAATGTCAGATGTTGTTTATAATGTGACTATTTTTGGCTTAAATTTTAATATTAAACCAGTTGCATTTACATTGCCTTTTGGCGGCGGTTGGGATATATATTGGTATGGTATTATTATCGCAACCGGTTTTTTGCTTGCAATTATTTATGCTTGGAAAAATGCCGAGAGATTTAATTTAGATATTGACCGACTGATTGACGTCATTTTGGTTGCAACCCCTGTCGCAATTTTATGCGCTCGTGCTTATTATTTAATATTTGATGGTGAAAAACTATCCGGAATCTCCGAATTTTTCGGGTTAGACGGCTCGGGATTCGCAGGACTTGCCATTTATGGCGGTGTAATCGGAGCAGCAGTTTCCGCAATTGTTATGTGCAAAGTTCGTAAACTGAAGCTGTTAGATGTTCTTGATATAGCTTCCATCGGCTTTTTGATTGGACAAGGTATTGGCCGTTGGGGAAACTTCTTTAATCAAGAAGCGTTTGGGCGTGCAACCGGCAGTGATTTTTGGGGAATGACAAGCGAAAATGTAGTGTCTGAGCTTGGCAAAGGAAAATTGGCTCATCCTTGCTTTTTGTATGAATCAATTTGGTGCATTGCAGGATTCTTTTTGCTTCACAAACTCAGCAAAAACCGAAAGTTTTCCGGTCAAATTGTGTTGGGATACGGCATATGGTATGGCTTTGGACGCACAATAATCGAGGGTTTGCGTACAGACAGCCTTTACATAGGACCATTCCGCGTTTCTCAAGTTCTTTCATTTCTGCTGTGTGTAACTTGTGCTGTTCTTTATGCTGTAATAATCAAACGCAGACAAGAAGCAGAAAAAGGGACAAAATACGTTCCAATGTTTGGTGACCTTGATAATATAATAACCAATGGCGAAAAATCCAAGCAAGAGGAAACAGACAGTGATTCCGAAGACATTTCATCGCTGGACAGCGTTGATGACACTGAAGCTTATATTAATGATTTTGAAGATCTTGACGAAAAACATGAAGACGATAAAGACACCTCTGATGATAAAAAAATTGATTAAACAGACAAAATTTCAGTATTAAATGCTGTAGAGCAGTTAAAAGGAGTTATTGAATATGGCACAAATTATTGATGGAAAAGCAATATCACAGGCGGTTAAAGATAGAGTTGGCAAACAGGTTGCCGAGCTTAAAGAAAAAGGAATTACTCCGGGCTTAGCAGTTATAATTGTTGGAGCAGATCCGGCTTCTCTCGTTTATGTTGGATCCAAGAAACGTGCATGCGCAGCCCTCGGTATGTATTCGGAAGAACATGCATTACCTAAAACTGTATCTCAGGAAGAGCTTCTCGCTCTGGTCGAGTGCCTTAATAACCGCAGTGATATTAACGGAATTTTGTGTCAGCTTCCACTGCCAAAACATCTT
>JBAYAD010000361.1:0-2566 GCA_041669965.1 Selenomonadaceae bacterium | reverse complement strand
GAACCGATGTGCGCTCACGGTTAGGCTCAAAAGCACCCTTGTCGGTATTTCCTTTGGGCTTTGAGGTAGGCTCGGACTGAAGGGATTTTTTCGTCTGAGCCGTCGTAGGGTTTTGGTTTTGCGCCTGCTCTTTTTGCTTTGGCTTTTCCATAAGCTTATCAATCAGTTTGTCTTCATTGCTTTTTTCAGGAATTACCCGTTCATTTTCCTGCTTTTCGCTGTCCTTAGTTACTTTGCTTTTTTCAATATCGCTTTTAATAGTAGCAGTATCAACGGTAGCAAATTTAAAGCGATCAAATATTCTGTTGATTTTTGAAACATCTTCCGCACGAACCATAATATCTGTCAAGCCGTCATTACCGTTTTTATCACGCAGTACGCAATAAAGAACCCCATATCGTTTTGCTTCAACGGTGAATTTTTGCAAATCCCCCTTTTTTACCGCAAAGACTTTCAGCTCTTTACCACTCCGCAACATACTTTGTAACCGCATTTTGCCCTTTGTCTTTTTTTGATCTTTCATAACTGCATAAAGCATAACAGCGATCTGTTTTGCTCCTGCACCTGTGATTTTTGCAGCGACTTCAACACTGTTAAGACTCATCCTAACGACTTGGTCTGCCGCTTCGCCTGATGTGTTCATAATTTTTTTTCTCCTCTCTTTGTTTAATTTCATCCAGCCCGGCTTGTTTCAGATTTTCTTTCATCTGAACAGACCGGGCAGAAATACCGTCGCATAATTTCAGCTCATCTCGATGCATTTTTAATTCAGTTGAGACTTCCGAAATCTGAATTTTAACCGTTTCCTGTCCGGAAATATCATTACTTCGAACAAGCCTTTTTAACTGATTTTTAAGGCATTTACGCTTTTGAGTTAGTCCAGATATTTTGATTTCTGTCGAATTCTTGTATCCGTTAAGCTCCTCAATGGTATTCAGCTTTGTTTTTTCGAGGAAACTACACTCTGCTATAATTCTGTCAAATTTAATTAGGTCTTGATACAATAAAAAATGCACCCGTCTGTTTGAAGTCGGATGCTTTTGAATAATATTGAGTTTATAGCAATAGTGCAGATACAATGCACGCAGTCCTGTGAGTTTGATTGCAGTTTTGAAATTTCCGTTGAAGTGATAACTCTTAACTGATTTTTCAGGTTCGATAAATGGATGCTGTCTGCTAATATTTTTGAGTATTCTTTTTTTAATTGCCTCAGCGGTGTAATTATCGCCTAATTTGTATAACCGATAAAAATACGGAGCACCAGGTGGCTTTACTGCAGGATATTTGCCAGTCATATTAAGCTCATATCCCATTACTTCCATAGCATTCCAAAAGTGCTTGGTTGTAGTGGACTGTGAAATTGCTAAATATATCTGTTCTCGAATACGTCCCCTGACTGTTGGCCTGCCTTGTTTTTCGGCTAACCATTCGCCATAGTTTTTACCGCCGTGTCCGGGGTTTTCAATAACCGATAGTCTGTATTTATGACACAGCTCGTCGGATACTCGACGCATTTCATAGTAAGTTTTCTTTTGGTCGTAATACCTGTATCCGTCCTTGAATGAAACAGAGTTCAGCAAAAAATGGTTGTGATAATGCCCTGTATTTAAGTGAGTCGCTACAATCACCTCAAAGCGGTCTCCCCATAAATGCTGTGCCAACTCCAATCCAACCTTGTGGGCAATTTCTGCCGTTACCTCATTTTTACGAAACGATTGATAACCGTGAAAACAAACTATTCCGCCAGTCTTGTTGTAATGGCGTTTTGTATCCATAAACTGCTCAGCAGCAAACTCTGGGTCGCAGTTAATGCCATCTACATAAAACTGCTTTTCAGTTTTCATATCATCGGTAGTATATTCGACTATACCGTCAATAGCGTGCAAACTTGCGATCTCTCCAAAGTTCACATTAATGGTCTTTTCGGGATTGGCAACATAATTGATTACCTTATCCACACGACCTTTAATGTCCCAGATTGAAGTAACTGCCATTATTCATCTCCACTATCAAAGGCAGCCCATAAAATTTTTTCGGTTGCACGAATTTGCTCCAAATCCTTTCTGAGCTGTGGAACATCAAGAAGTCCTTTGGCATTGGCAAGCTTCAAAATCTGATTGAGGTTACTGCCAACTCTGCGAACCTCTCGAATGAGATCGTAGTATTCGGCTGGAGGGGCTTCTTTAATGATACAATCATTGAGTAAATTACGAATGAAAACTTCACGAGGTATACTGGACTTATTGACCTTCTGATTTAAGACTCCAAGCTCATCTTTAGTAAAATAAACTTCAACTCGATAACTCCTTTTTCTCATTTTTCATCATCCTTTCCGTGAGGTGAATTGATTTGAAACAGGCACATTATAGCAACCCCAAAAAATCCACCAATCAATGTGCCTATGATAAAAAATATCAATTCAGACATAATAAAATCATCCTTTCTTTTAGGGTCTTAGGGAAATTTTCCCTAACAAGCGAATTTGAACAATCAAATTCAGTGCTTGCTAAGACTATACCGTCTATTCTTCCTCTCAGTTGAGGATACTTAAAATGCGCTCTTGTTG
>JBAYAD010000360.1:0-2566 GCA_041669965.1 Selenomonadaceae bacterium | reverse complement strand
TGTCAACCTTTAACCCGGAGGCCATATCATGGACCGTCCTCCCAAAAGATGAAAGTGCAGATGTTTTACGGTCTGACCTCCATCACATCCTGTATTTACTACAACACGAAAACCCGTTTCATCTATACCAAGTTTTCGGGCGAGTTTTGGTATAACTTCGCATGTGATATGAGCAACCAGTTCTTTATCATCAACTTCAACAGCCATCAAACTAGTTATATGTTTCTTCGGAATGACCAGTACATGCACAGGTGCCTGCGGTTCAAGATCTTTAAAGACTACCACAGTTTCATCTTCATAGATAAAATCTGATGAGATCTCTTTCTGTGCAATTTTACGAAAAATGCAATCATCTGACATAATGATGCACCTCCCCTCTGTGTGAGGCAAAGACAGCTACATTAATCTGCTCGGGAAAAACATCCTCATTACCATATGTATTCTTCTTTTTATGCGATTATCCTGCAAAAATCTTTTAACAAATTTTTCCCCAAAGCCCATCCTTATAAAGCTTTTCCAAATGCACTAAATAAATTTCACCACATGCAGCTTCATCATCTACATAAACACGGATATAGTTGCCTGTGAGACCATCTTTTATGCCCTTGTGATCGCTTTCAATCAACACCTCTACGGTCTTACCAATAAAACCTGCATGGAACTCAGCAGCTTTCCTGTCCGCAAGCTGCTGCATACGATGAACCCGATCCTTCTTGACCGAGTCCGCCACTTGATCTGGCATTGTTGCTGCTGGTGTGCCTGTCCTTTTTGAATACGGAAATACATGCATTCTGGCAAAGTTCATTTTCTCAACAAAAGCAAGCCCATCAGCAAACATTTTTTCGGTCTCTCCAGGAAAGCCAACAATGATATCCGTCGATACTGCAACCCCGGGGACTGTACTTTCCACATGATCAATAAGCGCTGCAAACTGTGCTGCTGTATAGTGACGATTCATCATCCTCAGCACATCATCTGATCCTGCTTGCAGCGGCAAATGCAGATGCTTGCTAAAGCGTTTGTCAGTACAGATCAGATCAAAAAGCTCTGGCGACAACTCAATCGACTCAAGTGACCCCAGACGCAGGCGCTTGAGTTCTGGTATAGAAAGCACAGCACTCGCTGCATCAGCCAGACTTATCTCTTCGGCAAGATCACGCCCATAAGCACCAAGATGGATACCCGTCAACACAATTTCCTTAAACCCTGCCACAACAAGTTTCTTTGCTTCACGCAGCACACTGTCAATGTGACGAGATCGTAAAGGTCCACGCGCATACGGAATAATACAATATGAGCAAAAATTCGAACAGCCTTCTTGTATCTTGAGGAAGGCCCTTGTACGCTCGGGCATATCAAAAAGCGGAATATCCTCAAACTCCTTCGCCTGCATAATATCTGTAACCTTCGTAAGAATCCCTTTCTCACACGCGGCCTGTTCAACAAGATCAACAATCTGACCGCGTTCTTTCGTACCAATAACAACACGTACTCCTTCAATTGCTTTAATGCTCTCCGGTGAAAGCTGTGAATAGCAGCCTGTCACTGCAATAATTGCCTGCGGATTAAGCCGCTGTGCCCGTCGAATGAGCTGGCGTGACTTCTTCTCCCCCAGACTCGTAACCGAACATGTATTGATAACATAAAAATCAGCTTCTTCACTGAATGGAACAGTTTCATAGCCCCGCTTCTTAAAAAGTCCTTCCATTACTTCAGTTTCAAATTGATTTACTTTACATCCTAAAGTCGTTAATGCCACTTTTGACAAACTATTTGCTCCTTCCACCTAAATCACCTTTTTCATACAATACAATACTAAGTGCTGCAAGCGATGCCGTCTCTGTCCGTAAAATACGAGGCCCCATTGTTACCGTTTCCACACCAGCAGCTATACACATAGCTGCTTCAGCCGGGCTGAAGCCTCCCTCCGGTCCAATAAGTACGACAAAACGCTTTGCTGTCGATTCTTGCAAATAGTCAACAATCGGCTGGTTGGCCCGACCTTCATAACACATGAATACAGCTGTATCCATTTCCTGTTTTTGCAGTAATTCTTTAAGGCTTATAATCTTACAAACCGCTGGCTGGATTGTACGGCCACACTGTTTTGCTGCCTCATCCGCAACCTTCTGCCATTTTTTCTGACGAGCCTCACGTTTATCTTCATCGTACTTTACGACACAGTTTGCACTCATAATTGGCACAATATGGCCCACACCAAGCTCAACTGCTTTTTGGACGATATAATCCATCTTGTCGGACTTCGGCAGACATTGCGCGAGTATTACCTCAACAGATGCTTCTGTATCCGCTTTAATACACTGCAGGCAATGAACTGTAACCGCTTCTGCCGAAAAAGATGTAATTTCTGTTTCTGCCACTTGACGAGCTTTATCAACAACAATAAGTTTCTGCCCAATTTTTGCCCTAAGCACGTGCATGATGTGATGTGCATCACTACCAGTAATCTTCAGTTCATCGTTCATCATGCTATCTAGAAAGAATCTTCTCACTGCTCGCCTCCATCACAATGGATCAACATAGCTGCCCAGCCGCCTTCTTCGAT
>JBAYAD010000359.1:0-2579 GCA_041669965.1 Selenomonadaceae bacterium | reverse complement strand
CTCCACCGCAATTAGCTGCTTTGCTTTCTTTGTATGGTGCTCCGCAAGCTGTTGCGAGTGTGGCAATGGCAGAAGAAATGGGAAGTGATGAGGAACTTGCCGCACAATTATTGGTATGGTCTACTATTTTTTGTGTACTTACTATGTTTATCTACATTGCGATATTTAGAAGTATTGGCTTATTTTAGAATTTTATTGGGGTTGAGACTTTTGTGGCAAAATTTCTATTGTTGAATCGTAAATAGCATGTGTGCAAAGTATATTTTTTATTTTTTTGTAAATATCCTCAGTTTGATTTTTGGGTGTGATAACAGAGATTATTGCTGTATATACATGGTGTTCATCATCTAAGGTCCACATATGGCTTTGTTCAATTTTCTGTATATTAGGAATTTCAAGAATTTCTTTGTTTATTTTTGCATATAAATCTGCATCAGGAACTTTTTGCATTATTACTTCTATAATTGATTTTGTGTTTTTTATGCATTCAATAATAATAATTACTGCTATTGCTAGTGATAAGATAGGATCGAGAATATACCAGTTTGTAAAACGAATAATGATACTTACAATAAGAAGAGAAACTCCGCCTAGCAAATCTTCGAGCAAATGGAGCATAACGGTTTTATCAAGAAGTTTTTTTGTTCCGTGCATGCGAAGAACTGAAATTCCATTTACAATAATACTAAACGCGGCTAGAACTAACATACCTGAGGTTGCGACTGGGTGTGGATTTAAGAGAGTTTGTAATGCTTCTTTTACAAAAAAAAAAGTTCCGAAAAAAAGGATAATAATATTAATAAGTGCTCCAACTATAGAAAGACGATGTAATCCATAAGTATGAGTTTGACTCGGTTTACGTTTAGCAATTTTTTCAAAAAACCATGAGGTCCCTAATGCTAAACTGTCACCAAAATCATGTACTGAATCTGAAAGTATTGCCGTGCTTCCGGTAAAAAAACCACCAAAAAGCTCGATGATTGCAAAACTAAAGTTTAAAAAGAATGCAATTGCTATATTTGAAGTCCTTGTATGTTTATGTTCCATAAAGTAAGAATACTGTAATTGATAATATATTTCCATTGTTTTTGCAACATAAGTGGTAGTAATGTATTTCTTTTTACGTTTCTATCAATTTTTAAGTATTCATGCTATGTTGTCTGCATGAATAAACCTATAGAACTACTTGCTCCAGCAGGTAACAAAGACGCTTTTCTAGCTGCGATAGTAGCAGGTGCCGATGCAATTTATTTTGGCCTCGAAGAATTTAATGCGCGTAAGCGTGCTGAAAATATAAAAATAGCTGATTTGCCACTTTTATGTGCCGCAGCGCATGTCCATAACTGTATGTGTTATATGGCACTTAATATACTATTTTTTGATGATGAATTTGAACAAATTTATTCCTTAGTGGATCAAGCTGTAAATGCTGGGATTGATGCTATTATTGTACAGGATATTGGAGCTATTCATTTTTTAGAAGAGAATTTTCCAAACTTGCCGGTACATGTTTCAACACAAGTCACCGTACATAATATATCTCAAATAGATTTTTTAGCGCAGTTTAAAAATGTGACGCAAGTAAATTTAAGCAGAGAGTTGTCTCTTGTCGATATAAAGCTCATTACTGCAAAATTGGCTGAATATAATCTGAAAAGCGAAATATTTGTTCATGGTTCGTATTGTATTTCGTATTCTGGCCAATGCTATATGTCGGGTATACTTTATGGAGAAGCCGGAAATAGGGGGGCTTGTGTTCAACCTTGCCGCCGAGCTTATACGGCAGATTACTCTGAATCTGAGGGTAGTGAAACAGAGTTTAAACCTTTTAACTTAAAAGATAACAGTGCCTTCAATTTAGCTGCTGAACTTGCTAAAACAGGGGCCGACAGTTTTAAAATTGAAGGGCGCATTAAAAGTGCAGAATATGTCTGGGCTGTTGTCAGTGCGTGGCGACAAAAAATTGACGAAATAGCTGGGAATGGTAGCTCATCCTATAAGCCTGTCAATTTGAAAAGTGCTAAAACGTTACTTGATGGCTGTTTTAATCGTGGTTTTACGGATGATTATTTACAAGGTCATGCGAGTTCTGATATGTTTGCATCTCAAAATGGAAAGGCAGATGAAAAAGATAAATCTGTTTTTAGTGTTGGAACAGTAATTTCATATACATCTGATACAAAACAGCTTGTTCTTCGTGAGCATGAAAATTCTAGGAATATGCAAGGGTTAGAAAAGGGTACAAAGATTACAATTCGTAACACTGATGCCAGTTTTGTCTGTTCCGGAGAAATAACAAAAGTTGTATCTAAGCCAGGTCTAAAAACTGGAAATGCTACGTATGAATTACATTTGACAAGTAAACCTGATGCAAAAAATCCTTTGCGAATTTCACGTGGGCAGCTTGTAACAGCTCAGCCGGTATTAATAGCAGCTGATACACTTAAACAACTTTGTGCCGATGTTGCAGCTTCTGGAAATCGTGCTTTAAATGACAAGGGTTCAAATGGCGGTTCAAGTTTAAGTATTGTAGTAAGCGGTGTGACAGGAGAAAAGCTTGTTGCTCAATTTGATGCTGG
>JBAYAD010000358.1:0-2610 GCA_041669965.1 Selenomonadaceae bacterium | reverse complement strand
CTGTGTTATTTTTACATACCCAATCTCCCTAAATGCTTGTTCTGCAATGCTCATTATTTCGTCTATTTCGATTGACGAACCAGACGCTTTGTTTGAATAAGTGTTTAGCTCAAACATACTTTGCCGTTGCGTGTCATTCAGGCTTAATGTTGTATAGCGAGAATCTGGGTATGTGTCTACTTCAACTATAGATACAGTTGGAAACTTAGGCGGGGAGTTCACCCTTTCGCTTGTAAAAAATGCATCTGAATATTTTTCTTTGATTTTTGTTGATATTCTTGAATAAACTTCATTTTTTCTAATCACGACTATTCAAACACCTCTTTTGCAATCCTCAACACGTTTTGCTCCATTTCCTTCGTTGCATACCACATTGGCATTGCGGCTGGATTTCCGTGAGTAATTACAACTTTTTCGTTTTCACGATAACCCCACGCTTTACGTTTTCCATATCCTTTCCCATACTCCCCTATACCAACAATTCCAGTTGGCCTTGCTTCTGGATATGGTTCAGATCCGTTGTAATAAACGCCGGAACCAAACTCTATGAACGCAACCGCTTCCCCACTCGCAACAATAGAAAATCCGTTTGCTGTTTGTGAAACGGTTACAGAAACATCATTTTTTCCGTCATACATAGCGGATGAGAAACGGATAGATGCTTCTTGCGCACCAATCATGGCTAGCTTTTCACAAAGTAGCTTTGTTTTTTCAGCTACATACGACTTGTATTGTTTAAGTTCGTCAATTGCAGACTTTATAGACTGATCGGATAATGAAATTCTGATTTTTTTCACGATACATTTACTTTCTGGATGGCATAAGCAACCACGTTCAATGATCTTGAAACCTTCTTAACAATGTAATCGTATGGCGTGTCTGTACTTCCGTCTTCTTTGATCGTAGGAGCATTATCAACCCACAATATAGATGTTTCTGATATAGGGCAAGATATATCGTCTACCAGAATTGATTTGTCATATGACTGGTCAATTCCGTACATATACTTATCTGCCGTTCCACTTGAAGAAGATACGTTAGCTAGAAGCTCAACAGGGTTTGAATGCACAATCTTATAAGTCCCTGTAGAATATCCTGATTGATCTAAAATCTCAGACTTTTCTTTGTATAATGCATAAAAAATCTTTGATTTGTTTCTATCCAGCGTCCTCATTACACAACACCTATAAAGGGGGAAACATTTGATCTTATATATTGAAGCATATCGCTGTATTTAAAAGATCTTTGTATTCCGTTTTCATTATGTGATGTTTGGTTTTCTGCGCCGGATATATCGAACCCAACAATACAGGCCATTATCTGTGTTTGCTCATAACAACGCGGAACATCTGTTACACTTTTTTCGGATTCTGCGTCTGAAGAATACAACCAACTCAAAATTTCATTTTTGGCGAAAGTGAGGTATGTAACTAATTCATCGTCATGCGTATCGTCAGTTATTTTCAATAAATTTTTTAATACTGCCAATTTTTCGGCGGAGTTCATATTGTAAATACCTCACTTTCTAATCATCTATTGTTTATCAGGCTTTTTTCGTAAGCGTTACATTGATCTGCTTTACAGGCTTATTGTCGCTTGAATTTACAAGGCAAACATGAGCCTTAGTGCTTGTGGAAGCCGCAATCTCCGTTGCTGCGTTCACCCAATCGGTATACCCAGTCAATGCAGTCCCGAAAGTTCCGGAGCCATCGGTTGTACCAAGTTTATATACCCATTTATAACCAACTGGCGCACCGACTTTAATATCTAGCATGGTTCCATTTGATTCTGCTCCGGCAGCGGAAGATACCGCATCGTCTGAAAGCGTTTTAAGAGCCGTAAACTGGCGAATCATAACAACTTTGCTTTCATCGTACAGATAAACGGTATAGTGCTTTGAAGCGAAAATTGTATCACGCATATAATCAGGTTCACGCTTGCTTTCAACAAAAGTTCCCTGCTTGTTGATAATCTTTAAAGCACCAGGTTTTACAATGAACCTTCTCATTTCTCCGCTTGCATCATCAGACTTGATCTTATTTGCAGGAATCATCTGGCAACCGAACAGTTCTCCAAATGCACCGCTAAGAATCATATCCTGACCAATTTCAGTAGCCTTGATAAAATCATCAGATTTGCGAAGTGTTGCCTTGTCTGCTGGTGCGATATAAAACGCCTTAACACCAGCATCGTCCTCTCCAAAAATAGTAAGTGAATCGGAAACAACGTCAGGACTAATGCTATCAACGGTTCCATACTGGCGAGAGGTACTAACACCTTCAAGCGCGGCAAGAACATCGTTATCAGTCTTGTTATCTATAGCTTTTGCAATCTGTGCAGTTGCTTCGTCAATAGGATCTCCATGCCCCGATAATCTAGCTTCGTCTGTCACTTGTACTGCCTTTGCAGTTTTCTTTACGGTTGCGGTTGTGAATGTTTCAGAAAGAGCGACTGGAATGATCTGCCCGTTCTCTGAAACATCAGAAGCATCCCCAATGTAAGCATATACGGGGAATTTAAGAGTGTCGCCCGGCTGCCCAACAAGAGTGTCGTCTGAATCTACAATTGGTAAGAACACCATATTGTCAGTCAGTTTTGCTTCTACCTTTG
>JBAYAD010000357.1:0-2636 GCA_041669965.1 Selenomonadaceae bacterium | reverse complement strand
TTATCTTATGTGAACCTACAGAACTAATAGGAACCGGCAACATCAGCGACAAAAGCTATATCAAAAAGACAACAGAAAGCATCAAACAAATCAACCCGAACATTTTAGTCATGCAGGCAGCAGGAATCAGTACAGCTCAAAATGTGTATGATACCATTATGGCAGGAGCGGATGGAACAGGCTGTACGAGCGGTATTGTTTGTGCTGAAGATCCGAAAGCAATGGCAAGGGATATGATACAAGCAATCGAACAAGCAAAAAAAGACGGAGGGAAATAAAAATGGCAGTATATAATGAGGAAATCACAGTACATTCAAATGGGAACCGGGAATCGTATCATGAAATCACAAAAGAAGTACGGGAAGCTGTAAAAAAAAGCAAGATAAAAAATGGAATCGTCGTCATTACATCACCACATACTACCTGCTCAGTTATTTATGAAGAATATTCACATGACAGGAACTATTGCGGAGATGAATATTTACAGGTAGACCTGAATCGGGTGCTCGAAAAAATGGTGCCAAGATGTTTGACAGAAGGGCAGTATTTTCATCCAGGTCCGGAACATGTAGCATTTGGAGAAAAAGACTGTGATGCGGCATTAGTACCGGACAGACGATCACTTCTCAATACCGAAGCGCATATTAAGGCATCGATTATGGGCGAGAGTGTGACTTCGGCACTGCAGGATGGAGTTATTCAGATCAATCAGATGACGGGATATTATTACTTCATTGACTGGGATCAAAATCGTCCGCGGGAAAGAAAATGTAAAATTGTTGTAATGGGTGAATAAAAAAGAAGTGCTTCTGTCGCTGAAATAATGCGCAGAAGCACTTCCTTTTTGTTTCAAAAATAATAAAGAAAAAACCATGCGTATGGGGAAAATATGGTAAAGATATAATAGTGATTTTAGCAAGAGAAGAAAGCTGTATGCATCATATAAAGCGGACGTTGCACTAGTATAAAAAAACTATATAAAATAGTAAATATAGTAGCTGTTACAAAATATTTTTAAGGGGTATACTAAAAAGAAGACCAAAATAAAAACGTGGAGCAGTTTCCTATTATTTTAGATAAATACAAACTATAGATAAATTTAGAGCAGAAGGGGAAACGAATGAAGACGACAAGGTTTTCTATGGCTGTTTTATGCAGCATGCTGTTGTATGGCGGTACCACAAGCGATGGTGGAATCTTTTTTACAGAGGCGCAAGCGGCGGGACAGAAGGAGATACAGCAAGTATTTGTACAGCGGGCAACAGCAGTTGTTGATGCAAATGTAAAAACGGCTGTGAATAAAAAAGGTGTTTTTACCTGTGCAACTCTGGGTGAAGCTCTGCAGCAAATTGCCAAAGAGAAAGCATCATCGGCTATAATTTTGTTACATCCAGGTGTTTATCGGGAAAAAGTCATAATTGAGCAGCCCAATCTTACGCTTTTGGGCACGGGCAAAAATGCGGCAGCCACTACGATTGTGTTCAATAATGCAGAGGGAACTCCGGTAGGTGCCGGTGATGTACAGAGCGAGGGGGAAAATACATATGTCATGGATTGTGCTACAGTGATGGTTACGGATAAAGCTAGAAACTTCCAAGCACAGAATCTGACGTTCGCGAATGATTTTGCGACAGAAAAAGCACGTGCTGAAGGCAGGATGAAAAGTGTTCAGGCTTTTGCTATCCGTGATGAAGCAGATCAAAGCAGCTTTTGGAAATGCCGTTTCATTGGGCGTCAGGATACGTTATATGCAAATGTTGGCCGCCAGTATTACAAAGATTGCTATATTGAAGGTGATATAGATTTTATTTTTGGTGGTGCTGCGGCAGTATTTGATAATTGTGAGGTCCGTTCACTGGATAAATATGGCAAAAACAAGGGATATGTAACGGCACCGAGTACGCTGGAACAGGATAAAGGGTATTTGTTCTATCATTGCCATCTGACGAGTGACTTCCAGTTTCCGGATAAGGGAATGCTGGGACGTCCGTGGCATCCATCTTCGGAAAAGCGTTTGGTCAACTCGGCAGCGACGTTCCGTGAATGCCAAATCGATACGCCAATCGGTGAAAAAGCCTGGGACAGCATGGCGAATAAGTAGGTGTATTTCAACCAGAAGATAACCGACTGTATGAGTATAAAAACACTGGAGACGGAGCATTTCAAAGCACAAATCGTCGGCAGCTCACTGAAGATGAAGCTGTGAACTATACAGTCGCAGCGTTTCTGGGAGACTGGACACCAAAGCAGTCTGCAATAAAGATCAAAAACAAAAGTGGAAAATAGTAGATGAAAAAGCAAATAGCAGAATAGAAGAGGAAAGCATATGAGAAAAATAAAATTCTGGAAAATTCTGCTCGTCATGGCAGCCTGCATACTCATGTTTTCCAGTTGCATAGCTGGAGCAAAAGTTTCGGCACCTGAAGGCCTCAGAATTCCGGCTTTAGCCTATGACAGCAGTAGTGTATGGTTGTTCTGGGAACGCCCGGCGAAGGGGGAGCAGGTTTCTTATTACAATATTTATGCGAATGGCAAGTTGATTGGCAATACAAAGCTGCCGCCAGCTACAATTGGGACAAAACATATACAGAAGTTTCAGGCAGAGAATGCGGTGCTTTCTGGTGATCTTATTGCAT
>JBAYAD010000356.1:0-2647 GCA_041669965.1 Selenomonadaceae bacterium | reverse complement strand
TGTGTTTTGGTTTTTTGCTAATCTCATTATACTAAGGATTGGTGCTATTTTATTGTCAATATGACAATAAAATAGTGGTCAGCTTAGATTTTTAAAGGATTTGTCCCACTTTTACTGGTGGGAAAGTTGAGTAAGTAATAAAAACCAATGGGATAAGTTTTTTCCAACGCTTTGAAGCCAATTGTTTTTCTTCCATAATAAACTCTCCTTTTAAAATATTTTTATAAATAAACTCAGTAAAAACAAAGTATAGTATTACCGAGTATACAAAGAACTTATAGTTATTGGCTATATTTTTAAAAACTTTTTTTCTGCCTAAAAGCACAAGATCCTACTACAAATCACTATTCAGTTACCATTGGCCTTGTGCTAACAGTAAAACCATAAGATACACTACGGTCAACTTCACATTTCGTTTTTATATTAAAAAACTTAACTGCTCTTAAATTTTTTATATATTTTAAAGAATTTTATTGCATGAAAACGAATCAAGGTCTTTGCAAAGTTCCGTCTTCTAATCTAGTCTGTGTCCATGTCGTCACACTGTTTTCACAAGGATACTTTTGGGCTTCTTCTTCATTAATATCCACACCCAATCCAGGCTTATCATTCGCATAGACATAACCTTTGCGATATTCCGGCAAACCTGGGAATACTTCCAATAAAGCTTCACGTGGGCCTTTTAGTTTTTGAATAACGAAATTCGGTGGCTCTGTCCCTGACCATTCCTGCAAACCAAAATTATATGAAGCCAGATCAAGATGAATATTAGCTGCGTGAGCCAGAGGAGACATATCACCAGGACCATGCCAAGCTGTTTTTACACCAAACTGTTCAGCAAAAATCTGCAGCTTTCTGGCAGCTGTAATCCCACCGATCTGACTAATATGGACACGAATATAATCAATAAGTCTTTCTGCAATGAGGAATCTCCATTCATACGGATTATTGAACAACTCGCCTTGTGCCAACGGAATCGATGTCTGCGCCCGCAGCTGCCGCATCCATTCTCCTTGTTCCAACGGAATAGCATCTTCTAAGAAAAATAATTGAAACGGTTCCAGTTCTTTAGCAAACTGAATCGCTTCAATCGGCGTAATACGTTCATGTACATCATGGCAAAGTTCTACATCAAAGCCTATTTTGCTGCGAATATCATCAAATAACTTTACAGTATCTCTCATATACTTTTTACTATTCAAATAGATACCATCCAAAGCTCCCTCTGGTGCATTTTCCGGAGCTTTGCCAAATCCGCTGCCCCCGTAACCGCCACATTGACAACGAATATGAGTAATACCCTGCTCTTTATATTTTTGGATATTTTCACATATTTCAGTTACATCTTTACCGTCAGCATGGCGATAAATCGGCACGCCTTCCCGGCACTTACCACCAAAAAGTTGATACAACGGCATATTGGCCATTTTTCCTTTTATATCCCACAAGGCCATATCGACACCAGAAATTGCATTATTTTCAATGGGTCCATTTCGCCAGTAAGCATTTTGATGCATTAAATGCCATAACTCTTCAATATTTTCTACATTTTTTCTAATGAGCAAAGGTTTTAGATATTCTTCAACGAGGCATTTTACGGCGAGGTGCCGATAAGCAAAAGTTGCACAGCCTAAACCATATAGTCCATCTTGATTCGTTTCTACTTTTACAACAATTAAATTAATGCCTTCTGGTGCTGTAAGAATAACTTTTATATTCGTAATTTTAGTTCCCATTTACATATCTCCCTTGTAGTAGTTTCCGCCACATGTTGTAAGTCGTATGCAGTAAGTCGTATGTTGTCGTACAAGTTATGCTAAATTTTTTTTATTTTATGTCAATCGATCTATCGCCTGCTGCATATGATCTTTCATTAGGTTTCTTGCTTTTTTTGCATCTTTGGCTTCAATCGCTTTTAATAATAACGTATGAAAATAAATTCCATCATTATAGCCAAATAAGTCATTCATCTGTTTATGATTTTTTTCCGTTTTTTGAAAAACCTCTTTTAAACAATTTTCCAATAAATGATTATTTGTTGCATGACAAATTTCTTCATGAAAAAGCATATCTTGTTTTACAAACTCTTCTGGATTCCCTATATTATTTTTCATGTTTTTTAAATAGCATTTTAATTTATTGATCGTCTTACTCTTTACTTGTTTTGCCGCAATATAAGCAGACTCTGTCTCAATAATTCTTCTAAATTGCAAAACCTGGCTTATATTATCATAATCCGCTTCTTCAATTGCACTTAAGTTTTTACCAACCCCCATAATGTGATTCGTCTTTACAAACGTGCCCTTCCCATGAATGCTCTCTAATACTTCTAAAGCAATAAACTGCTGAATTGCTACTCTTATACTTGAGCGACTGACCCCTAAAATCTCTGTTAGATTATTTTCTGATGGAATTTTTTCACCAACAGGCCACGTACCATTTTCAATATTTTCTTTTAAATATTCAATAACCTGTTGTGTAATATTCGTTTTAAGTATATGCAATCGTGGTACCTCCCATTTTCCATCTTGTCAGTTGTCACTCCTCTTTCAAGTTCTTTTTTAGTATAAAGGATAATTGAAATTTAATCAATAGAAAATATAGAAAATTTTTTAATATTAAAAAGCTGTTAGTGCTGCCGCCTATT
>JBAYAD010000355.1:0-2650 GCA_041669965.1 Selenomonadaceae bacterium | reverse complement strand
CTCCGCTGGGACTGCTGGGAGCTGTATTTATGGCAAAAATTGCACCAAGCTGGCTGCGTAATATCCTGCGGCCAGCGATGGATCTTTATGTAGCGATACCATCGGTTGTCTACGGCTATATTGGGCTTGTTATATTGATTCCCTGTCTGCGGGTGATTTTTTCTACAGGGACAGGTTTTGGTGTTCTTGTAGCTTCAATTGTACTTGCTATTATGATTTTACCAACCATTCTTTCAATTAGTGAGGATGCGCTGCGGGCGGTGCCACAGTCAATGGAAGAAGCATCACTTGCACTTGGAGCAACTTATTGGCAGACATTATATCATGTTGTTGTTCCAGCAGCTCTGCCGGGAATTATGACAGCAATCGTGCTTGCTATGGCACGGGCAATTGGTGAAACGATGGCAGTACAGATGATTATTGGAAATACACCGCTTATTGCAACGTCACTTTTTACACCAACAGCTACGCTTACAAGTAATATTGTTGTTGAAATGGGAAATACGCCTTTTGGTTCTGTATGGGGGAATGCATTATTCCTCATGGCACTTGTGCTGCTTTTGTTGTCTTTGGGGATGATTTTGCTTATTCGTCGTATTGGTGCAAGGAGGTATGCTTAAGATGAATACAAAAACAATTAATTCATTAGCGATGGTGGGACTTTGGGCTTCAGGTCTTTTTATCTTAGCTATTTTGGTGATATTTCTTGGATACATTTTATATAAAGGCATGCCAATACTTTCAATGCATTTTATCTTTGGGAAATCAAGTGATATCACAGTTGGAGGGGGCGTGGGAGCACAACTATTTAATTCTTTTTATTTGTTGTTTCTGTCACTGCTTGTATCGGTTCCAATTGCAATCGGAGCAGGGGTTTATTTGGCCGAGTATGCAAAGGAAAATTATCTGACGAAGTTTATTCGATTGAGTACAGAAAGTCTGGCAACAGTGCCATCAATTGTACTAGGGCTTTTTGGTATGATTGTTTTTGTGAATTTTATGGGATTTGGTTTTAGTATTATAGGAGGGGCATTGACGCTTGTACTTTTAAATTTGCCACTTCTTGTGCGTGTTACGGAAGAATCAATTCGTACGGTACCAGCATCATATCGCGAAGCGAGTCTTGCACTTGGTGCAACACAATTACAGACGATCTTCAAGATCATTCTGCCAAGTGCATTGCCAGGAATTGTTACGGGGATTACACTTACCGCTGGACGAGCACTTGGTGAGACGGCAATTCTTATTTTCACGGCAGGGACGACGGTGTCGCGTTTTATGTATGATACGGACGTGCTTGCTGCTGGTGAGACGCTGGCTGTGCATATGTGGTATCTTATGTCTGTGGGACTTGTTCCTGACAGAATCAATATAGCAGATGGTATTGGAGCACTTTTGATTATTACGATTCTTTTGTTCAATTTTGCCATTGTATTACCGCTTAAGATAGTGCAGGCTCGTATGGGAATAACAAAAAAATAAAAAAACGGTTGTTTAAAAATTGTATTGATTTTTAAACGACCGTTTTTTATTTTATATAGACAGGTGGTGTCGTAAAATCGCAAGCTGCTTTTTGCGGGATCGCAAAGCACATGCTATAAAGATCTGTCGCATAAGTATCATAGGCAAGCATTTCTTGAAGCAGTGTACTGGAAGTCTGTGCACGTTCGTGTGTATTGAGGAAAGAACTTGTCTTTGTAATGATGGGAATCGATGAGGTCTTTTTGAGTTTATGAAGAAGGTTGCAGCCATTTTTGTTAAAAGCAAGTACACGGGCATAGAGCGGACCACTTTTATCAAATTTTTGTATGGTATCTTTTGTAAGAGAAAGTAGAATGTAAAGGAGTATTCTTTGTATTCTGCTTTGTGGATAACGTTTTGTTTTTATAAAGGCAAGCAGTTCCTTTATAGAGGATGAGGAAAGTGCAGCCGTTATAAAGCTGTGTTCAAGCCCCTCGTTAATCGCAAAAATATGAGTGAGTTTCTCATAAGATGTGCAGCGAAGTTTGATCAAAAGAGCATGGGAAAGATATTCAATAGAAGGTAGTGGTAGTTTATTCTGGATTATATTAACAATTACTTTAGCAGAAGGTGAAGGTAATACGGTCTCTAGTAATGCAAGGTCTGGAGCGTCTGTATAGATTTCTTTTCGGATAGCACGGGCACTGGCAAGCGCGGATATGATTTTTTCATCATTATAATGGGCTGCCTCACGCTGGATAGGGAGTGGCAGTAAAGCAGATCGGGTATTCTTTATGGCTTTAAGATATTCAATTGCAAGAATGTTATTTGGCTGTTTAAGAATAGCTTCGGGAATGTTATAAATTGTATAAAGAGATTTTGTCAGTGCGGCAGCATAGGATAAACCTGTTTTCATATAAGTATGAAGATGATCTTGCACGTTGCTGTTGCTTGATACAGTGGCGATTTTTTCCAATAGTGTGATGTCGTTGTTTTCGGCACCAAAGCATAAGTGACTTGCAATGTGAAGGCGATTTAAGAGCTCTATACTACCATAGGCGAAATCCTGGGCACTGCGTACAGCAAAAACAAAAGGGAGCTCAAATACAAGATCAGCCCCAGAGGCTACAGCAAGTGCTGCTTTCTGCCATTTATCGAGCAGGGCGACTTCACCACGCTGCGTGAAGTT
>JBAYAD010000354.1:0-2656 GCA_041669965.1 Selenomonadaceae bacterium | reverse complement strand
TTTTCGGTATACAAACCGCCCCAATAAGATTCGTGGGCGGACAAACTGCTGGAATTGGTTTGGCTTTCCGTAACCTTGATCGTGTTGGTTACATCTTGTAAATTATTAACCGACATTTTCAGATCGGTTTGTTGCATTTTATCCAGCGTCAATTGCTGATTCAGCGACTTTATTTCAGCTGTTAAATCAAAAATTTGGCCTTCTATATTCTTGTAATCAAGATTTTCTATGGTTTTTTCTACAGAATTCGATTGAGTTGATGTCGAAACAAATGCATCACGCAATGAATCAAATTTTCCCAGCCGTAACTGCCAATATAAAGTTCCTTGGTTAGTTCCTATTTCTTTAGCAAGAAAACTTAGTTTCATTCTGTCGTTATCTGACCACTCACTGGCCGATTTTTCACCATATTTATCGACTAGCTTTTGGGCTTCCTGTAAATAATCCAATTTTTTTTGATCATATCCGGTAGCTGTGTTTTCGCGATAGACGGTAATGTATTTATCTGTATCGGCCAGCTCTTCCTTTTTAGCAGCTAGTTCTTTCTGTTTTTTACTGATAGCGGCTTCCCCTTTCTTTACGTCAATTGACTTAACAATAAGTTGATTGCTTTTATCTTTACTTTCTTTTTCTATAGACTCATTTTCTTGACTGACGCTTAAGCCTAGTGTAGTGACAACGTTTTTTGTTGCGCTAACATAACTAATCGTAAAATCATCCAATATCTTCTTGCCGTCGATTGCTTTCCGCATATCAGTATCAATGTTAAGCGACCCCACATTAGCTGTTGCAGTCACAAACTGTGATGTCATATTTGAAAATATATCAACAATATCTTTCGCCCCACCTTCTGAAGCAACAGCTCCTCCAATATCAAATATATTTTTAAAAACATCAAAAATTAGCTTATTTTTAGATAGTTCCATGGCATAAACACTAGCCTCCGAAAGACTGGATTTATCTATAGTTTTTAACTGTTTCATCAAAATTAAATTATTGGTAAAGCTCAATGCGGCAGATCCTGCTTTGCCTGCATCAATGTCAGAATTTGCAAGCACATTGCCAAAAACATCGAGTTTATCAATAACCCCTTTTTCATCTTTATAGAAATTGCTATTTCCGTCAGCCAAATCTTTCAATGATTCCACTAAATCAAGTATTTTTGGAATGAGTTTCAGGGTGCTTACCGCATTTTCTGTTGCTTCATAAGCATTCTTTGCAGCATTGACTTCCGGGGCCAAAAGAGGGATGGCTATGGAAAATGCTGATTTTGTAGCCGCTTCAAGATTTTTAAGCTGAAAATACATCGATTTGGTCAGATCTGGCATTTTATTTTGAGAGTCGTAAAACTCTTTTTTCGTATTTTCATATCCTAAAGAGTCGTTAAATATTGCTGGGTTTATAAACTCAACATCATTTCGACTGTTAATTATTGACTCTGATACATGACTTGAGTCTGGAATTGCATTAAACACCTGTATTGCTTTTGAATAAGCTTCAGCCGCAACTACAAAATCCTTTAAATTAGAACCGTCTAATGATACCTTATCAAGCGCCTCCAATTGATTATCGGATAACCCAGTATTAGAATCAGACGCCCTGTAATTTAAAACCGTTTTGTGTGCATCTAATTGCTTTTTTGAAATCCCAAGCATCGCAGAATTTTTTTCTAAAAAATCATTACCAAAATTAAACAAATCGGCAGGTTTTTTTGAGGCACCACTATTGCTAGAAGCCAGTTGCTGATCAAATTTGACAAAATCATTCTTGTTTAATGATTCAGCCTTCTTGTTAACATTTGGTATATTAGTGGAAGGTATACCTGAATTTAAGCTTGGTGCTTTTGGGTATAACTCGCCAGAGGCAGATTGTGCGAAAGCACCGTCGTTGAATAGTATTCCGGCAAGAATAGAAAAGACTTTATATTGATATTTCATGGGATTATTTTTGAAAAATTTAATTTATTTTCCGATTTGTTTCTAATTCATTCGGAACAACTGTATTGATGATAAATCGTAAAAAACAAACTCATCCATGCACGGTTATGCCCCCACAACAAGGTGTTTACGACTTGCGCTTACCCTAACATTCAGCATGTAAACTTCTGTTTACACCCGCCTGGTTCAGTTCACATATTTGGGAAACTCTGAACGATAAATGTTCATTAAAACGACTAAATTTTCGGCTTTAGTCTTCTAGTAGGCTTCGACTCGTTTTAAAACAGGCTGGCGTGGGAACTTATCAAGCAAACTGTCAAGTTCTGTTGACACCCCTATGATTTAATTGATTTTTGCAAAGAAACACTCATTTTTTCGATAAGTTTGATGTTGCACAGACTCTCTCTGAGCGAGTGGAAGTATTGATCCGCTATAATCCCCACGGTTTTTATGGGGATGCCGGGATCGAGTCGTTTGCATGGCAGTATATGAATTTTCCGAATATGTGAGAGCGCGTGCCGCGTCTCTTGGGTTAACCTTGTCGGAGCTGGCCAGACTGACAGGTATTTCCAGACAGGGCTTATACGGCTTGCTGGATGGCACCAGCGGACAGGCCAAAATTTCCACATTGATCGCCTTGGCATCGGCGCTACATGTGCATCCGGTGGTGTTATTCAGACAGCTATTGCACCAACTGGAATTGCCGAAGTTTTCGACGT
>JBAYAD010000353.1:0-2676 GCA_041669965.1 Selenomonadaceae bacterium | reverse complement strand
TCGCCCGTCATAGGAAGGGCGGGGAAAGGAAATGCTTTTTCCGATACTATCCGCATGCACAAGTGTATCAACGCGCGAACCAAAGGTCCCATTCTCTGCATTAAAATCAATGCTGCACAAACTGTATTTCACTTCCTTGTACTTGGCAGGAAGATCTGTTGCCTTGGCAGAGCAGAAATAAAGTTTCGTGCCATTTGCTGAAAAAACGGGAAATGTTTCATAAGCATCTTTTTTTTCTAATAACGGACAGAGTAGCAAGCGATGCGTAGCCGGATGGTAGACGACTACATCCGATGCCAAATCGAGAACTTCAACCCGCTCATTCTTTACGGCATGAAAAGACTGGCGTGTTTTATTAACAGAATACGCAATGTACTTTCCTCCGGGATGCCAGTAAGGATAAACGCAAGCAGAAAGCGTCAAGTCAGTCTTAGTGTCGAGCAATTCCATTATTCCATTGATTTGCATTAGTGTGGCACCATGACTTCCCCGCACATGAAGGCTTAAATGATCGGGGTTGGTTTTGTTAAATGCATGACAGTTGATACACATGCCGGGGACAAGGGTGTTTTCTATCAAAGGTTTTTCTTTAAAGGAAGAAAGATCGCGCTCGTAAATTCCCATCTTGCTATAGACCTCATAACCCGGTGCTATCTTACGGTAGACCAATCCGTAATCAATAGGATATGTACTGACATACATAGAAAACTTACGATATTGCTTCCATTTATTTCCCGCTTCTATTGAAATTGTAAAAGATAGACTATCCCCTTTATTTGCATTTAGTAATTGTAACCACTCCTTACGCGGAAAATCTACTTGCTTACCATTGATATGCAATGCGCCCGACTTTCCACCGGTAACGACTACATCAATGCGCTCAGCAGCACCCCCTTTATAAATAAAGTTCATCGGAGCAATTGTTGCCGGAATGGTAACCCCTATATAATCGGGATAAATACAAGGTAGTGCATTTATCAGTTCGGGAGAGGCCACCCGATGATTGCAAGAAGTCAATATCAAAAGACTTGAAGCAACGCAAAATATTATTTTTCTCATTTACTCTACTTGTTTGTTGAATACAACTTTATCTCCCTGCTTGTTGAAGCCTTCTTTATTTCCGAAACAGTAAATAGTACCAGAAAGTAGTGCTGTACTTTCCCTTCAGAGCAACTTCCGCATCTTTTTGCCTGACGTACACACGGGCAAATTCAGTTACCTCATCCATCACCTGCGGTGAGATACTCCACGGCATACCGCTAAAGGAACTATGTTGCTGAGTCCAGACAAAAACCAAAGCTTCCTGATAAGAACGGGGAATATGATCGTAACCTAGTGTTTTACCCAACGGATAATATTTCAAGAAAGAATTAAGATCCTTCTTTTCCAATTCATAAGCTAACATATACTCAAATGCCATCCGGTTTTCCGAATTATGCTGAAACAGCAGCCCCAGCATAATATCCACTTCACGGTCACTAAACAAGAAATCATCGGTATATCGCAATTTACGCAACTTTCCCCATTCCTTATGCGCATTGATCTTATCTTCATGATAAAGGTAAGTCAATGTGTTTTCAGCCCATTTGCGATAAAATAGGGTTTTGCACAAGGCATGCAAGTATTTGGCAGCCACCTTATATTGCCCGTTAATCAGATTGGTCTCCGCCAAACGCTTATAACAACGGCTGCTCTTTCGGAAGTTGGGAATAGCTTCCATCGCCTCAAATGCAAATCGCTGGGCCGTATTAATCATGCCCAGATGATAGAAAACCTCACCTGTAGGTAACGGAGAAGTAAAATCACGCTGGAATTCTGGCAAAAGTCCTTCTACCCCGTTCTGGTAAAATTCAAACATCCGGTCCGCCAACTGCCCGGTTTTAGCCAAAGCCAGATTCAGACAAGTAACCGTAAATGGAGAAGTTGGAGATTTTTTCTCAGCCATGTCAATCATGTCAGTCCACTGCTCAGTTTTTGCCAAATAATCGTACATCATAGCTTCCTCTTTATCTCTGTCCCATCCTTTGGAGATCAACCAGCCACCCGCAATTAGAAGCATCATCAACTGTAGAATAATGAGTGCCGCAATCCGGCGTTTAAAAGCGGGAAACAAAGATAATACCAGGGGAAAGACCATCATAATTAATGTAACACAGATCTCAGGAAAAGGTATGACTGCCGGAAAGCGATAATAATTAAGTCCACCTATCAAGCGGTACAGTGGATATTGTAGAAACTGACCAGCGAGCAACGGACAAACGACTCCCAAAACTCCAGTGCCAAGAGTATACGAAAAAGCTTTAAACCAATCCCTTTCTTTTAGCGAGATTTGCCATTCATAAAGTATCACCCAGCCTACAAAAGCAAAATGAACCGGCCCAGCTATCCAATACAGCAGAGGAATTGATAAGCAGAGATAAAGCATTTTTGCCCAAATTCTGCTAAAAATCATATAAGCACGTGCTGTCAGCAAAACCATCAATAAGGCAATAACATAAGAAAGCAAAGCATTTTCATCACACAAGAAATACCATAATGCAACCAATGGTAAAAAAGTAAATGGATAATAAACCACCGAAGCACCTTGCAGTCGACTCAATCTCCAGAGAAGCCTTTGGATAGCAAGAAAAAGTAAAGCCAAAATGAGTGCACCGGCCCATGCGTAATGATAAAATT
>JBAYAD010000352.1:0-2702 GCA_041669965.1 Selenomonadaceae bacterium | reverse complement strand
CTCCAGGTTTCTCGGTTGGCGTCATCGGCGATCTGAGGCTGGCTGATTTTATAAGTCTGCGACTAACCCCAACCATTCATTTCGGCAGCAAAGAGGTGTCTCTAAAATCCGACGCAGCAGGCTCAACCATAGAAAAAGCGTCCATTCGCTCAAATTATATCATGATCCCTTTCAGCATCAGATACCGCGGAGCACGCAGCAATAATTACCGTCCATACATCATGAGCGGATTCAGTGCAGGCATCGACGTGGGAAGAGACAACCAGGAGCCTCTGCTTTTGAAACCGGTCAATCTTTATTGGGAGATCGGTACGGGTTGTGATTTTTACCTGCCCTATTTCAGACTGGTGCCGGAACTGAAGTTTTGCCTCGGGCTGGGGGATGTATTTTTACATAACCGCAGCGATCAGGATGGTGAGGCTTTCTCTAAATACACCAACTCGTTTGACAAGGTCGCATCAAGACTTTTAGTCTTTTCGCTTCAATTTGAATAATACTGCGGAACCAACCTGAACATAAATCTATTTTTTACCCTCAAAACCTGGCTGATTCTCAAAATACCAATTATTTGCAAATAATGATTTCTATATCTTGTGAAACCCGAATATTTTTACTTTCTTTGCACCCGCTTTGTGTAATCGCTGGCAGGAAAGAGAGTAGCCTGTTATGTTGCACCATTCAATCATAAAATAATTGTCGTATTATGGACTTAATTAAAGTTGCCGAAGAGGCTTTCGCCACAGGGATCCAACATCCCTCATTCAAAAGTGGTGACACAGTGACCATCGCTTACCGCATCAAAGAAGGTAACAAAGAACGTATACAGCAGTATCGCGGCGTTGTAATTAAAATAAACGGTCATGGTGACAAAAGGCGTTTTACGGTTCGCAAGATGTCTGAAAACGTTGGCGTTGAACGTATTTTTCCCCTCGAGTCTCCGTTTATTGACAGCATCACTGTCAACAAAGTAGGTAGAGTGCGCAGAGCAAAACTCTTTTACTTACGTGGTCTTACAGGTAAAAAAGCCCGTATCAAAGAGAAAAGATCGTAAATATCACCTTTTTTCAAGGTATAAAATAAAAAAGCAACTTTATAACGAAGTTGCTTTTTTTGTTGTACCCAACCCCTTCTGATAAAAAAAGCTTCCACCTCTTAAAAAATCCAAAAAACGACTTTTTCTGCACTTATAACGAATAAATTTCATAAATTCGGCCTTCGGTAAAGTCTCTTCAGATATTTTCTGAATGTTGGTGATACTTAACTCTTGACATACATGAGGCCGGTTACATACGATAATGCGCAAAATAGCGACAAATGGATTGCATCCGGCTTTATTCTAAAAATTATTATCGGATGAAAAAACATATTCTTTTCGGTTTGGCCTTGATTTTCACCATCAGTCTTTTCGCCCAGGAAGCCGCTGCGCCCGCCGTGGCCATTTCCAGAACCAACGCTATAGCGATAACCCGCCTGACCAACCAACTCAAAGACTTTCCCCAGGAAAAAATATATCTACACCTCGACAAGCCCTACTATTCAGCAGGAGAGCGAATCTGGTTCAGGGCTTATATGGTACATGCCACCATTCACACACCATTGACCATCAGCAGGTACATATATGTTGAACTGGTGAATGCCCACAATGAAATTGTTCTCCGAAAAAAAATACGTCCAACGGAAGACGCTTTGTTTTTCGGGCAGATAGAGCTGTCTCCTGATATGGCAGAAGGTTGGTATTCAATCAGAGCCTATACTAAATTTATGCAAAATATCGATGAAGCTTATTTCTACCGTCAAAGAATATACATCGGTAATTCCTTGAAAGGTTTAAACGGTGTCACTATGGACGAAAAAACCGGCAGCTACAACAGCGACCTCAAAAATGCTGCAAAACGACAAGCAGACTTCGACGTGCAATTTTTCCCGGAAGGAGGAAACCTGATAGCGGGAAACCTGCAGATTGTCGGTTTTAAAGCTATTGCCAAAAATGGCTTGGGTACTGACATTAGCGGAAGAATTGTGGATGAGCAGAACAAAGATATCTGTACATTCAAAAGCAGCCATTTGGGAATGGGGCTTATTGCAATGACACCACAAAGCGGAAAAACATACAGCGCTATATGCGAAGACAACCATGGTCAGAGTCTCACCATTAAACTACCGGAAGTATCTGTACAGCATTACGCTCTATCTGTTAAACAAAATTCAACAACCATAGGCGTGAGCATACTTGCACCAGACGCAGCACCCAGGACAGATACCCTTTATCTGATTGCAAATCTCAGAGGACTGCCCATTCTTCAAAGCACCATTCTGCCAGAAAGCCCTGGTGTCCTGCTCTCCAGAAAAGGACTATCTTCCGGCGTAACTCAACTGTTGCTGTTAAATGGCAGGGGCGAAATCCTCAGTGAAAGGTTAATCTACGTTTCAGCAAACGACAAAGCCAACCTGAACCTGACTCTTGACAAGCCAAACTATGCAAAACGGGATGCAGCACATGCGACCTTATTACTCAAGAATGCAAAAGGAGTACCAGTTGAAGGTAACTTTTCCATCAGCATTACAGATGACAACGATGTTAAAATCGACTCAAACACAACGACCATTGAGAGCTATTTGCTTTTGCAATCCGAACTGCGGGGATATATAGAAAACCCGAACTGGTACTTCACCGCAGAAAATAAAAACACCGCTTTTTCCCT
>JBAYAD010000351.1:0-2711 GCA_041669965.1 Selenomonadaceae bacterium | reverse complement strand
TCTGAGGGAATTAAAACACAAGGTGACTGCGAGTTCTGTTTCGCTTGCATTCAGAACTGCCCACAAAAAGCCATTCAGTTTGCCAAGAATGAGGACGATCCTTTACTGGGCAAAGGCGAAGTGAATCAAACCGCGAGGTATCGCAATGAGCATATATCTCTTATGGATTTGAAATTAGCTAACAACCAAAATCCGTAGTAAGTTGCGACTAAAATTAAAAAATAGAAATAAAAATGAAATATAGAACATTAGGAACGAGCGGACTTAGAGTTTCCGCCGTAGGACTTGGTTGTATGGGGATGAGCCATGGTTATGGTGCCCCAGCCGATAAAAAAGAGATGACAGAATTACTTGCTTATGCTGTTGATATGGGATACACGTTCTTTGACACGGCTGAGGTATACGGCACAGCAGACAATCCGCACGACAATGAATTCTTGCTCGGAGAAGCACTTGCTCCTTTCCGTAACAAAATAATAATGGCTACAAAGTTCGGACTGACATTTGATAATCCGACAGCAGGCGGACCGCACGCTCTTATTGCCGACTCACGTCCTGGAACTATCAGAAAGTCGGTCGAAGAATCACTCAGTCGACTGAAGACAGATCATATTGACCTTTATTATCAGCATCGCATAGATCCTGCCGTAGAGCCGGAAATTGTTGCTGACACAATGTCGACATTAATCCACGAAGGAAAGATTCTGCATTGGGGCATTTCTGAAACGACAGAAAAATATCTGTGTCGTGCTCATCAAGTTTGTCCTGTTACAGCTGTGCAAAACCGTTATTCAATGATGGCACGTTGGCATGAATCGTTATTCCCTGTGCTCGAAGAATTGGGAGTTGGCTTCGTTGCGTTCTCACCTCTCGCCAACGGTCTTCTATCAGGTTGTTATACAGCTAATAGTCATTTTGATGCAAGAACCGGAGACTACCGTGCTTCCATGCCGCAATATAGCAAGGGTAGTTTTGAAAAGAATCAGAACTTGTTGCGCTTTATAAATGAGTTAGCGGAAGCGAAACATGCCACACTTTCACAAATATCATTAGCATGGATGCTTTGCAAACATTCGTGGATAGTTCCCATTCCCGGAACTCGACACTTGTGCCGGTTGAAAGAAAACATAGGTGCAGCAGATGTGATATTGACGGATGAAGAAATAAGGCAGATTGATCTTGCACTAGAGAGAATGGACATGAGCGAAGTGTTTGGAGGTTCACCGCTGAAACAAAAGTAAAAAAATAAGTAATAATTAAAACATATTTATGATGAAAAATAGTATTCTGAGATTTTTGTTGTCGTGCTTTGTATGTTTAACGGTAACGACAACTTATGCCCAAGACACAATTGTCGGAGGCATTCCTTACGTAAAGTTGAACAACGGACTGTTGATGCCTCGATTTGGTATCGGTACATTTAACGTGCCCGGCGACAGTGTGGCTTGCGATGCAGTGCTCTATGCGCTGAAATGTGGTTATCGTCATATTGACACAGCTCACGCTTACCGTGTAGAACGCGGTGTGGGTAAGGCTGTAAGGGAAAGTGGTATTCCACGTAGAGATATATGGATTACAAGCAAAATCTGGCCAAGCGAATATGGCGAGGGTAAAACATTGGCAGCCATTGACAAAATGTTGGAACGATTGCAAACAGATTATATCGATTTGCTGTATGTACATCAGCCAATGGGCGATTTTCGTGGTGCATGGAAGGATATGGAAAAAGCCGTAGCACAAGGTAAAGTGCGGGCTTTGGGTATCAGCAACTTTGATGCTGGCGATGAGTTTTTCCACGCTATTGTTGACAGCATGAAAATAAAGCCTGCTGTAATGCAGATAGAACTCCATCCTTATGCTCAGCGCACATACTGGCAGAAAAAAGTAAAGGAATATGGCATACAGATGGAATGTTGGTTTCCTTTAGGTGGTGCAATGAGCAACGGCGCATTATTCAAAGACCCGGTAATAAAGAAAATAGCGGCTGATCATGGCAAGACCCCAGCGCAAATTATTCTCCGTTGGCACATACAGGAAGGATTCTCTGTAATACCAGGTGCGACAGATCATAATTATATTAAAGAGAATATAAGTATTTTTGATTTCCAACTGTCGGATAAGGAGATGGTAGCCATGCGTGCTCTCAATAAGGAGAAACGCTTCTTCAATATGAATTATAAAGAGGCAGAACAATTTATGCTTAACTGGAAAATTGACGATTAACGGATAAAAATGAAAGTAATATACCTTATAATGGGAACCGTGGACGGCCGGCTCATTAACTATTGATAATGTTGTATATAATTATAGCATTTATAAAGAAGTGGGCACTCCCGCTGGGCATGATTTCGGGTGTATTGGTATATTTATTGTTTCATTGCCTGTCAATATTGAATCCTGTCAAACCGTTTGCTGAAAAAGTTGGTACACATTTGATTCCTATTTTAGTTTTCACTATGTTATTTATCACTTTCTGCAAAATTGACCCGAAGAAAATGCAGATATACCGATGGCATTTCGTATTGGTGACAGTCCAGTTGTTTAGTTGTGTTTTAATAGCCCTTTTCCTTCATTTCTTTCCTGAATTTAGATATAAGATTGTGATGGAAGGGGTGATGGTCTGCCTCATAGCTCCGACAGCTACGGCAGCAGCTGTCATTACCGGCAATCTGGGAGGCAATGAGTCGTCGCTCACAACGTATACCATTTTT
>JBAYAD010000350.1:0-2721 GCA_041669965.1 Selenomonadaceae bacterium | reverse complement strand
CTGACCGATAACCTTGGCAAATGGGGTGAAGTATTGTGGCTTTTTGCCAATGGTCTGGACACTGCGCCTGTGAGAAAAACAGATGAACGTACAGCCGTCAAATCAATCGGCAACAGCACTACCTGCCCCCGTGATCTGGTTAATAACGAAGACGTCCGCTTGGTCTTTACCGTTCTTGCAGAATCAGTTGCTGCAAGGCTGCGCGATTATGGTCTGAAATGCACCGGCATCCAGATTTCTCTGCGCGATAACCAGCTTTACTCTGCTACTCGTCAGGGTTTGTTAACGAAGCCTTCTTATCTCAGTGCGGATATTATTAATAAAGCCATGGAACTTTTTCTTGCCAATTATAATTGGTTCCATCCACTTAGAAGCATTGGCATCCGCGCCATCAATCTTGTTACAGAAAAAGATCATATACAACTTGCTCTTTTTGATGACATAGATGAAAAAACACGAGAGCAAGAATCACTGTCACATACTATTGATGCCATTCACAGCAGATTTGGCCATGGTTCCTTGATGCGTGCTTCCTGTCTGCTCGATAGCCGTTTAACAGGATTCAACCCGAAAGAAGACCATGTCATTCACCCTGTTGGCTATTTCAAGTAAAGAGGTGCGGCAATAAATGTCTAAAATCTATCTGACAGTCAATGTCAGGCATGAAAAAGACGGACAGGCAATTCCCACATCAATAATTTGGGAAGATGGTCGTTTGTTTGCTATCGATAAAGTTTTGGATATACGTCGTGCCGCATGCCTGAAAAGCGGCGGTGTCGGCATTCGTTATATTTGCAAGATCTGCGGCAAGACTATTACGCTCTATGATGAGGACGGCAAATGGTTCATGGAGACGGCTTAACTTCTTTGGCTGCAAAAATATTTTATTTAGCTTGCAATGGTAATCTCTAATATCAGAATAGTTTTCAGTGTATAATGAGTTAAGGAAAAGCTGGGCTAAGATATTTTTACAAATTACCGGGGAGGAAGTGCTCTGTCCAGTGGAAATCAAAAACGTAAGAGGCAATACCTTTTGCATTGATACCGGAATGACCTATATTCCCTTTTATAAAGTCAATGACGAAGAAATAATCATGTTGGACACGGGTTGGGCAGCTGGCGAACAAAAAGGAATTACGGAAGCGCTGCAAAAAAACGCTTTAAAAGTAGTTGGCATCATCAACAGCCATGCCCATATCGATCACAGCGGCAACAATTCTTATTTAAGAGAAAAATATAGCTGCCAAATTGCCATGCCGGCCTGCGAAGCCATGATTTGCAGCTCCATGATCAATCTCAAACTTTATTACAATACGCTGTCAATGACCGAAATAACGGAGCACCTTGGCCATATGGTCTGTCCTGTTGATTTCCCGATTGCCGACGAGCAAACGAGCATCAAAATGCATGGTATTGAATTCAAAATTCTGCATACTCCAGGTCATAGTACTGCCCACATCTGCCTTTTCACACCGGATGACGTTGCTTATATTGGTGATGCTCTCATCAGCCACAATGTGATGAATGGTGCCAAAATGCCTTATGCTTCCATTCTTTCCGAAGATTTAAAAAGCAAGGAAAAGCTGTATGGTCTGAAGTATAGCAAATATGTAATAGCACACAAAGGCATTTATGAAGATATCAACGAACTCATAAGGGATAATATCAACTTCTATCAGCTGCGGGCAGAAAAAATATGCGAGCTGATCGTAAAACCTATGACGCTGCAGGAACTTATGCAAAAAGTCATCGCCAGCTTTAATATTCATGTCGTTACCGTCTACAAATATAATTTGATAGAGAAAATGTTACGCTCCTATCTTGAATATCTTGATGAACAACAGCGCATTAAATTAGTAATGATTGATGGCTTACTTAAATATGCAAAATAACTAAAAATAAAACATAAAAAACGAGACCATGATTTCCAAATTATTGGAAGCATGGTCTCATTTTATTTAAGGCTATAATTAAACTTTGTGTTTGATAAAGGTATTTTCTTTTAATTCCTGAAAAGCAAGATCCAGTTCTTCTTTGGTGTTCATCACTATCGGGCCACCCCAGGCAACTGGTTCGTGCAGAGGCTCAGCCGCCATCAGCAAAAATCTCATACCCTTATCCGAAGCTTTGACCTGCAGCCGACTTCCTTCATTAAAGAGTACTGCATGTTTTTCAGCTATATATTCTTCTTTGGCTGCATCAAAAGCGCCTGCGCCCTGGAAGATATAAATGAACAAGGTATCATTTTTTTTGGTATCGATAGTCCATTCAGCGCCAGGATTGATTTCAACGTCAAGCAGAAGCGGTTTGATATAGTCCCCTTCTACTGCTCCTTGTGTACCCTTATAAGTTCCGCCAATAATGTGAATCTGTGCGCCGTCTTCAGCAATTACGGGAATATCCGCTTTCGTTATACCGTGATATTTTGGTGGCACCATCTTATCCTTGGCGGGCAGGTTCAGCCAAAGTTGAGCGCCCAGCATTCTTTCACTGGCTTTTGGCATCTCTTGGTGGATAATGCCGGAACCAGCTGTCATCCATTGACATTCGCCGTCTAAGATACTGCCCTTGTTGCCTAAGCTGTCCCCGTGTTCAATATCTCCCTGCAGCAAATAAGTAATTGTTTCAATGCCGCGATGCGGGTGCCAGGGAAAGCCTTTGATATAATCTTCAGGATTACGCGAATCGAAGGCATCAAGCATCAAAAAAGGATCAAACTCT
>JBAYAD010000349.1:0-2732 GCA_041669965.1 Selenomonadaceae bacterium | reverse complement strand
TTTGTTGATTTCATTGACGGTATAGACTCCATTAGGATCTAATCCAGTGACTTTTGCGTCAGCAGCTTCTTTAAACTTCACCTTGTCACCAGCCTTAAGCATCTTCTTCTTCCTCCATTCTTTCCAGTGCCGATTCCAACATCCGGAACACGCGCACCTGCATGTTGTAATTGCTTTTTGCATTCTCGTAGTTGCTCAATTGCCTTGCATTTTGGCAGACCCGAATGATCTGCGTAATGACAAGTATTGTTGTGATGATGGTGAGATAAGTTGTCATTTTTGTGCCTCCCCCTTAATTGAACGGGCAATCGTCAGTATCAATATCGCTGACGGGTGCTGGTTGATCTGGTTGCTGCTGATCGTCTTTTGCATAGTCGAGCGGCTGCACCCTGCGGCATGTTACCTCGGTGTAGTCGCGGCGGCTGCCATCAGCTTGCGTGGTGCTGTTGATATGCAATTCTCCCTCCACCGCAATAAGGCGGCCTTTGCCGACATATGCTTCGACAAATTCGGCGGTCTTATTCCAGGCGCTGCACCGGATGAAATCGGTCTGCTTTTCACCGTTTGGACCTTTGGTATTACGGGTGACCGCAAGCGTAAAGCGTACAACAAGCGCGCCTGATGGCAAATAGCGGCTTTCTGGTTCAGCGCAAGTGCGGCCGATGAGCGTGATATTGTTAAGCATGTTATTTCTCCTTTTTGCTTTTTAAGTTGTAATCATAAGTCGCTCTAGTGATTCCATAATCTTTACATGTTTGTCTTATTGTTTTACCTAATGCTAATTGTTCTTGAAATGATTCTAAGTCGATAATGATACGTGATTTTCTAGCTGGGGTAAGCAGTATTTTCTCAATACTCCAACCGTGTGTCCTTCTGTAAGAAATAAGGCAGCGTGCTAAACCGGTTATCTCTGACCACTGTGATATGGTTTTGTTTTGCCCCTTGTATTCAATCCAAACATTTTTTCTTGTGTTGTTTGCTTGCACTTTTAAAGTTGTCCATCTACAGTTGTTCGGAGAATAGCCAAGACTATTGTTTTTCCTATCAATGGTAAGATTTTCTTGGTATCCATTATTCATTGACCATTTATAAAAATTACCAAAATCCAACCACTCTTCACAAACCGAAATTCCTCTTTTACCATAATATTTATAGGCGTTATTATGGGGATTATTGCATCTCTGTCTCATATTAAACCAAATGCTATTAATTCTTGTATTTGACATTCCGTGTTTAATGTTTAAACATCCGCAACCACAACTTTTGGAATTACCACTAATTAAAGAATAGTTTGCAATATTTTTTTCATTCCCACAATCACACCTGCACTTCCAAAAGATACTTCCGTGTTTTTTCCCTGCTGGTTCAATGGCAATAAGTTTTCCGAATCTTTCACCAGGTAAAATAGCACGCAATCTACTCATATTTTTGTACCGCGAATTCTCTTAATTTCGCTCTCGTTGATTCTGTACCCCCTAATTACCTTGAACGCTTCAATCTTGTTTTGCTTGATCCAGTTCAAAACTGTTTGCCTTGTAAACCCTAATTCTTTTGCAACTTCTGCAACGGTATAAACTCTCTCATTCATATTCATCACCTCCATTCTATTATATTCTAATGCACGCTAATTGTCAAGTAAACTCAAAAAAATATTATGTTTTTCTTTTGAATAGACGTAAAATTGTTTTATCAGCCACAATTCCCTCATCTAAATGGTACAAGGTTTTAAATTCAATATCACCTATTTTATTGTTTTCTGCTTGGTGTTCGCGGCAAAGCGGAAAAACTTTTGCCCCGATCTGCACATTGCCTGGCAAGTCACATGGTTTCCCACAGATACAGCATTTTTTATTGATAAGGCATGAGTAGATATAGTCCTTTATGCTGTTTTCATCGACATACTCTAACAAACTTTTCTTAGTTGGTATGTCGTTTTCCAGGATAAAATCAATCAGGAATTTTAAAAACCCATTGATAACATCCATAGGAGCATTGGCCATCGAAAAAAGATGCTGTGCTAAAGGTTCCATGTCCTCGGTTATAAACTTCAGTTTCATATAGGTTTTTGTCAATTCACGGTCTGCCGACTTTGCATGTTCGCCCATCCAGTCGGCAATATCTGCTATCAATGCGTAGCAAAAACGCCGCTGTTTGTCAGATATTTGACGATCATCTTGTAAGTAGATAAGCACTTTACGATAACCTTTGCGTGTATAATCATCGAGAGATATTGTTGCTTTTATGGTGGCTTCTCCGGAAGGGGAGACATTTATAATCTCCCCCACTATGGTATCTCCGGTCATTTGGCTTCTGCCGCTTTAGCTTTAGCTGCATTTTTGAGTTTTACGCTGCAATCCCAGCACAGTTGATGACCAAATGTTTTTTTGGTTGATGCGGCAATTTCTGCCGCTGGATAGATTTTACCGTCCTTTGCTTTTACATCGGAGATTTGCAGGGTACACGCTTCGCAGATGTATTTCGGTCCTTCTGCGATTGGCTCTGCCGATGCAGATTTGACTTCTGCACTATCTAATTTCCCTTGTGTCGATGTTTTTAATGGTGAGTTACCGATTGTGTTAGGTTGGGTAAGCGGTTTGGTCTGTGGCAAGTTTGACGCTTTTGCCGGCAAAGGTTTTGCTTTCCCAATATCATCCGAATGGTCATTGTCAGTATCTTCTCCGGAGAAAAGCAGAAACGATTTTTGCAAGGCTGTTTTTAGTGCATATGTAAAT
>JBAYAD010000348.1:0-2749 GCA_041669965.1 Selenomonadaceae bacterium | reverse complement strand
CGATTGAGCAAATTCTTGTTGAGAAGAAAGTGCTTACGCCAGATCTTGGTGGTAAAGCGAAGACAGATGAAATTGGTGCAGAAATCATTCGTCTTTTGCAGAAATAAAAGATTACAAAGTTATTGGAGGAGCGCATGAGATGCGCTCTTTTTTGTGTATGCAAAGACAAGTGATATGCGCTAAATATTATAATTTTGCCTTTTGTCGGGATTTCGATTACAATATAGATATGAATATACTGATGTCAGTATATAAAATGTACGAATGGGAAAGGAATAAAATATGATAACTTTTGCAGAACTTAATATCTCTCCTTCACTTTGTGAGGTACTTAAGCATACGGGTATTACAGAGGCAACACCAGTACAGGAGGAATCAATTCCTATCGTGCGCAGTGGTCGTGATGTTATTGTACAGGCACAGACCGGAACGGGAAAAACGCTGGCATTTCTTTTGCCTATCTTCGAAAAAATAAAGGTGAATGCACCAGCGATACAAGCACTTATCGTTACGCCGACGCGCGAACTCACGATACAGATCGCGAAGGTCGCATCGCAGATTGGTGAGGCTGTTGGTGTAAATTGTCTTGCAATCTATGGTGGGCAGGATGTGGAGCGTCAGAAACAGAAACTTGGACGCAACCCCCATGTAATCATTGGTACACCTGGACGCTTACTTGATCATTTGCGCCGTCGGACAATTGATCTGTCCCATGTAAATAAGGTCGTACTCGATGAAGCTGATGAGATGCTTCATATGGGATTTGTCGAAGATGTAGAAACACTGCTCTCGTCGGTTGCATCAGATCGTCAGCTTATGCTTTTTTCTGCAACGATACCGGATCGCATCCGTGGATTGGCTCGTCACTATATGCGCAGTCCACAGCAGATTCAGATCAAAGCAGACCATATAACGCTTGATGGCATCAAACAGGTTGTTATTGATACGACAGAGGATACGAAGCTCGATAAGCTTTGTAATATGATTAATGAATATCAGCCATATCTTGCTATGGTATTTTGTCATACGAAGAAACGTGTATCGGATGTTACGGTTGCACTTGCTCAACGCGGCTATCTTGTCGACGAGCTGCATGGTGATCTTTCGCAGGTGCAGCGTACGATGGTCCTCAAACGCTTCCGTACGGCAAAGCTGCAGATCCTTGTGGCTACAGATATTGCAGCACGCGGGCTTGATATTGAGGGCGTTACACATGTGTTTAATTATGATATTCCACATGATGCAGATGCTTATATCCATCGTATTGGTCGTACAGGACGTGCTGGAGAAAAAGGTATGGCAGTTACGCTTGTGAACGCACGGCAGTATGAATATCTACGTCGTATTGAAGCGGGTATTCAGAATCGTATTCAGAAGCAAAAACTTGAACGTGATGGTAAACTAAAGGAAGCGAAAAAAACAGAAGTTCCGGCAACTGAAGCAGCAAAGAAAAAAATTTTCGTGCCTGGTAAGGACGGGGAGAAGCCACGCAGCAAATATGCGAATCGCAAAGGTGCAAGCCATGGCGGTACGAATGGCAGAAGCCGTCGAAAGCCAGCTGGCAAGCTTAAGACAAATCTGGGACATCGTTCGAAAATGAGTAAGCATTAAGATAATAAGATTTTAGACAAAGACGTTTAGAAGATAATGAGAAACAAAAAAGATTGCCTTAAATATTAATAAAGCAATCTTTTTTATTAGTCTATTTTATGATTACATCGGCAAGTTTTATCTTTGGCACATGATGGATATGGTTTTCATCACGCCAGTATTTGATATCATCGTCAGCAGTGATTTCATCAATAACAACTTGTTCTTTTGGTTTGCCAAGTGCAATAACAAGAAGAATTTCCAGAGCGTCTGGTAACTGCAGTGCAGTTTTTATTTTTTCGTGGTTAATATTAGCAATCATGCAGCCACCAAGATTTTTTTCAACGGCCCCGAGCAGTATTGTCTGGGCGGCGATACCAACATCGTAGGGGCTGCCAATTTTATTGGTGCTGTTTTGCAGTAAGAGGATATAACCTTCGGGACGTTCACCAACTGCGGGTCCATCCCATTCTTTGAGATAGCCAGCCCAGTGCAGTTGAGGGAAGATTTTTTCATTACATTCTTTTGTGGATGAGATGTAATAACGTAGTGCCTGTTTGTTGGCACCTGAGGCGGTAAGATGCGCTAAATCGACAAGCTTTTCAAGCAGGGTATAATCTAAAGAGTCTTCTTCGTGGAAGCGTCGATAACTTCTATTCTTTTTAACAAGTGCAGACATCATGGATATCATTCTCCTTTTTATATTTATTTATATCAGGCCTGGATGACCTGACGCTGTTTTAATAGTACATCTCTCTATATAGAAAGATTCTTTGTGGAAAAAATTATTCCTGCTGATCGTGTGATATTTGTCAAAAAAATGGAGAAAAATAAAGGATTTAGAGAATTTAAGAAGAACTTAAATAAAGTATAAATTAATTCAATAGGAGGATTATGCATGAAAAAATTAGTTCAGATACTTTTAGTCGTTTGTATGATGCTTATGAGCATGCAGGTTGTATTTGCTAATGCAGATAAGGTCACAGTAATGGATGGTGCGGATTTGACATCAATTCATCGCTTGGCAATTGCTGCACCACAGTACACGCCATTAAAAGATGGCCCGGATAAGGCAGCTTTTACAAGTGTTCTTTATGATGCAAGTTCAGTTGCACGCATGTATGTTGTTTCAAAAGATGATATGGAAAAGAATATTCTG
>JBAYAD010000347.1:0-2767 GCA_041669965.1 Selenomonadaceae bacterium | reverse complement strand
CTAAAACTTATTGATTCCATTATATAGCAAATTTTTACAAAAGCAAGGATTTTGCCTTTTTCACATACAGCGCCTTTGCCTCACCCTGATCGCCAAAATACTTCGTCTCGCCCTGAGACGTCACGATGTAGATTTCCCCGACCGGCGTACCGCTGACACAGAAAAAAGATATTTGCGTTCCATTGATGGTACTTTCGCTGATGGTTAATGATTCCATATAAATCCTCCTATAACTTAAAATCTTTAAAATCCGTCCGAACAATGATTGTTTTAAATTTTGCCTCCGGTATTTTAAAATCCGAAATTACAATCAGAATAGGTTCGACCGGGAAAAAATTCATCCAGTTAAATGCTTCGTATTTTTCAGCGTCAAACCCCTTGTGCGAGATTTCCACCTCGACCAGAGCGATATATTCTTTTCCACCTTTTACGTACCCGGCAACGGCATCCGGTCGGATACTTCCGAGAACAGGCTCAACAATAAATTTTTTGACATTGACACAGCTTGCAAGTTCCCGGTAAAAATCTGACAGTATTAAGGCATGGCGTAGCTGCTTCGGCCTGCTACGATAATACAAATACTCGGATGACCAGCCATCACGATCACGCTTTAATTCCCCATTCTTTACAATTGTAGACAGTCTCCTCGACGAAACCTTATAGGACGGATAAAATGGCGTCAGAGTGGACGTTTTAGCAATTTTCATTTTCTCCACAAACTGGATAACATCAGAATCTCGTTTGGTAATCATGGAATCACCTTTTTTTCATTGCGGCGGCGATAACAGGCTCCAAGTCCACGGTTTCATCTTCATCAATCCACCACTTGCGATCCTTTTTCCCACGAATTTCAGCCACCTTCCATTTGCAGTGATCGTATACCTCCATCCGCTCGATCTTTCCGTCGTTACCAAACTTAACCTTGAAGTGGTACTCCCCGCATTTGCCAGCCCTCCACCCTTCACAATAACTATTGAATTTTTTAAACGCCGCTTCCGCCGCCATAGTCGTATATGTCATGCCAATCCCCATCACAATCCCTCCAAACAGTCAAATGTGTCTGCTGGCTTTTGCGGTTTTGGTTCATCTTTTCTGTAATATGGCTCCACCATCCGCTTTGCATCTTCCGATGAAATGAACGGACACTGTACCACAATTTCTTTTGTTCCCCGCTTAAACATCCCTTGCCCTTTTCCACGCATAGTCTCTAGCCCTTTGTGACCAAGAATAATTTTGCTGTTGTTGCTGTCAAGCGTTTTAAGCCCTAATACACTTGTGACGTTAGCTTTGATTCTACTATCCATCACATCGGCAGACGGGCGCTGGGTAGCCAATATAAGGTGAATACCCGCGCTTCTCGCCTTAGCTGACAAATTGATTAAATAAGCTTGCAAATCCTTGTCTGCCATCAGCGTTGCGTATTCGTCAATTATAAAGATTTGCCTGCGCAGTTTATTGGATTTATGAATTTTGTTATACTCACGGATGTCCGGGCAATCATCGCCAAACAAGACATATCTGCGGTCCATCTCAACGGTAATGCTTTTAAGCATTTTTTTAAGATCATCCATGTTCCGCGCGAACTGAATTACTTTTCTGCATTTGCGGAAAATGCTAAATTCCACGCCGTTTTTCAGATCACAGAGGTATATGTCGGCGTTGCAATAAAGAATCAGATTTGTAATCATCGCGCGTATTGCTGTGGACTTGCCGCTTCCGGTTTCTCCGGCCACAAACAGGTGCGGTTCGTCCTGCGTTAAATCGGCGGTCAGCAGTTTCCCATGTTTATCGTACCCAATAATAAGTTCCAATTCGCTCTTCACCTTAACCGGCTCATATATGTATGCGTCCTTTTCCCCGCAGTCGTAAACCGTGATGAGCAAGTTCTTGAAACCATACTCAATATCAACGTCGCACCCGATATACTGCTCAATCGCGGTTTGGTTGGCCTGAAAATCTTCAACATCAAGCCCTGCCGGAAGCGTGAATTCGTACAACGTACAATCCTCTTTTTCTGATTTTCTTTTTAAAATTGGATAGCACCCACCAGCTGACAGGTTTAAATTGCTCCACAGCACGTCAAATTTGGAATGGCTGCGGAAATGCTCAATGCAGCAAGCGGCCCCCAGGGCCACAAGCGCTGCCGCCGGTATCGGCTCCTGCGGCAAAAACTGGAACATCATCATGCCGGTAGCCGCTGACAGCACACCAGCTTCTATCAAAGGTATCTTTGTCATTTCTGCCACAATTTTCCCCCGTTTTCTATGCCGTTGTTGACGGCAGCGCACACACAGGCACGCGCCACACAAAAATAAGTGATGATAAAAAAAGAAGAAGAAGAAAAACCATATATGGGAATACAAGGAGTTCGGAAATAGATAGCTATTACAACGCAAGGACAATCAAATATCTGATGAATCGAAATCCATATTCAGTCCATATGGAAATCCACACGCCAATCTATATGTGTTAGCAACGGGTTAGATACCAAAACTGAACGTAAAAATAATACCCCGGAATCGTCAATTTTTGCAGAAGCTGCAAAGTATTGAAATTACAGAGTATTTTAAAGTGTTACAGGAAACGACGCGCAAAATAATTGGTAGTTTTTGGCCGTATCCTGCTTGACGTGCAGGGGGTCACAGGTTCGAGTCCTGTATCGTCCACCAAGAAAACCCCGTAGCTGCAATGGCTACGGGGATTCTTATTTTCTCGTTCAGCAGAGAGTGTTAGTAACGCGTTAGCAACGTCACGACAAGTCTTTTAT
>JBAYAD010000346.1:0-2768 GCA_041669965.1 Selenomonadaceae bacterium | reverse complement strand
GTTACAGTAAATATTGCATATTTCATTTTGCATTCCGATACATATGACTGAATTCTGGTGCATAGAGACGCGACAATGCATAATCTGTATCAAGGCAACGGCTCACGACAATCATAGCTGTCCGTGTGATATTCTCATTCTTAATTTCATCAATAATCTTTTCCAAAGTAGAACGAATAATTTTTTCTTCCGGCCAGGAAGCCTTTTGAACGATTGCAATAGGTGTAGATTTTTCATAGCCTCCGTCGATAAGTTCTTTTACGACATCTGAAAGCATATGAACACTAAGAAAAATACACATTGTTGCGCCATGAGCAGCAAGGCTTCTAAGTTTCTCTTTTTCCGGTACAGGCGTACGACCTTCATTACGTGTAATAATAACTGTTTGAGATATTTCCGGCAGTGTATATTCTTGCTTCAAAGCTGCTGCAGTTGCTAAAAACGAGCTAACACCAGGAATAACTTTGAAATCTATTTTATGTTTTTTTAGCGCATCCATCTGTTCTTGAATTGCACCATAAATACTTGGATCTCCCGTATGGAGACGTACAACTTGTTTCCCTTTTCCAACAGCGTCAACAATCGTATCAATAACTTCTGGTAAAGTCATCGATGCTGAATTATGGATTTCAGTCCCAGTTTTTGTCATTTCAAGTAATGCCGGATTGACAAGTGAACCTGCATAGATTACGACATCTGCTGTCTGTAAAAGTTTTTGTCCTTTTACTGTAATAAGTTCCGGATCGCCGGGGCCTGCCCCAACTATAAATACTTGCATGATATTCCTCCTAAATTATATGACTTGTTTTGTACAAGTCACGATGTAGATTGGATTCAAAGCCTGTGCCATATCGTAAGATCCGACAGCATGCAGACGATTAATCTGTACTTGCATGGCTTCATACGTATACTCTTTATGCTGCTTCATATAGGTAAGACATTCTGACAATGTTTGTATCGTAATACAGTTTAAGACAATCCGGCCTTGTGGTTTTAGCAAAGTATCAACCCGGTTAAGGATTGTATCAAGTCTTTTACCACTGCCGCCAATGAGCACTGCATCGCACATTGGTAAATTCTGCATTGCTGCAGGTGCCTCACCTGTAATGACATCAATATTGTCAACGAGGAATTTTCTCACATTTTGTTGAATGAGCTCTATACCCTCCGGATTTTTTTCGATTGCATAGACATGTCCGTACTCTGCCAGAAGTGCTGCTTCAATCGAGAGTGATCCCGTACCAGCACCAATATCAAATACAATATCATCTGGTTTTATTTTTGCTTTTGTTAATGTTAGTATCCGAATTTCCTGTTTTGTCATTGGAACCTTGCCGCGAATAAATTCATCATCATCAATGCCTAAAATATGTCTTAGTTGTTTCATGCAATCACCACCATAATGCAATGTGAAAATTCTTTATGATTTTTTGCATCTGCTAAAGTCGTCTGTACAATCGTTTCATCTTCATAAGAAAGCCTTGCACAAAAATAAACCATTGTATTTTCCGGCCAACCTGTCTTTAAAAGCATTTCTGAAATTGACCACGACGTATACGTGGTATCTGTTAAAATTCCCAGTACAGCACCTTTTTCATAGATAAAATCCTCATGTTTTGGTTTTCTTCCGTGCAGGCTGAGTAGTTTCGCATCGTGCCACGGTAAGGCAAGGCGAGCAAAAGCCAGCTGAGCTGAACTGATGCCTGGTATAACCAACAAATCAGCTGGACCAAATACTCGTCGCAATGCATCCAATAGAGAATAATAGCCCGGATCTCCCGATACCATCACTACAATATCATTGGTAGAATGTTCTCTGCGGATAAAGTCCATGACACTCTTAATATCGCCTGTAATGGACTGCTTTTTTTCTGCATTACTGTTAAATGTCTGCAAGGCACGACAGCTGCCAACAAGAACCTTTGCCGATGCAATTGCCTTCGTTGCTGCTGGAATAATATATTCACCATCGCCTGGACCTATACCAACAATAATTATTTTATGTTCCATTTCAATTCACTGCCAATCCTTTTTGCATTATCATCCATACCTATGATATCCCCGCTGAGCGTTACCAATACTGTTCCAACATGAAGATCATTAAATACATAGCGTTCAGCCCGTAAACTTGCTCGTGCTGCCAATATGTCATAAATTTTCTGTAAACCATATTGTTCAATAATCGGTAATACAGCTTCTGTTGTCGACGATGATAGTATTTGTTGAATACCTGCCGCCGGCATCCCTAAAGATCCCGCATAAGCTGCAAGTGTTTCCAAGCGCGCATCTGCTATACGATTATGGGTGTAAAAAATACCTGCAGCCACCTTTACAAGCTTTCCAATATGACCAAACAAAAGTACATTTTTTATGTTCAGTTCACTTGCGGCTTCTAACATATGCCCAATAAAATTACTTGTTTGTACAAGTGCTTCCTTGGGCAAATTACATTTTTCCAAGGCAATCTTTTCACCGATTTTTCCTGGAACAAAAACAACGCTAGCAAAACCAGCTGCTTTGGCTACAGAAATCTGCGGAACAAGTGAATTTTTAAACCCATCTTCCGACATGGGACGGACAATTCCCGTTGTGCCAATAACAGAAAGACCTCCTTCAATGCCAAGGGTTGGATTCAAAGTTCTTTTTGCTAATTCGATACCAGCTGGTATGGATATTGTAACCTCGCACCCTTGATTATTTCCAAGCAGGTCATGGACAACTTTTGTAATAAGTTCACGTGGTCCCGGATTTATTGCTGGTTCACCCGG
>JBAYAD010000345.1:0-2799 GCA_041669965.1 Selenomonadaceae bacterium | reverse complement strand
GGATAAGTACTATAGCGACCTTGATGCAGACGGGACACTTGTTATTGATGAAGATCTTGTGCCAAATGCGCCGGACTTTCCTCATACGATCAGGATTCCTATCACAAGACTTGCTGTAGAAAAGATTGGAAAGCCACTTTTCGCAAATATTGTGGCACTTGGTGCTCTTGTTAAGATTACGGGGCTTGTCCAATTGGAAACTATTCAAGCATCTGTCGCTCGGCGCGTGCCTCCCTCAACTGTAGAAAAAAACATGCAGGCACTCCAGGTCGGCTGGAATGCTGCAAGCAAATAAAAAAAATCGGTACTGCACAAAAGCAGTACCGATTTTTTATAGTGGGCAACAAGATATTTTTATTTTATTCCAAGTACAGTCCTAAGCTCTTGCACATGCGCCCGACTTACAGGAATTTCTATGCTTTCACAATCTTTTATATGCAGCACATACGCACCATGAAACCAGGGAACGATTTTAGCTATATAATTAATATTTACAATATATTGCCGATGAACACGAAGAAAATTCTCTGCCTGTAAAAGCACTGACAATTCACTCATATTTAAAGATAAAGGATAATTTCCCATTTTGGTATGAATAAATACATCTTTTGTTTTTACATATGCAAACATTATATCCTGCTGATCAACAGGAACAAGACCATCCTCTTTTTTTACACAAATTTTACTTACTCTTGCTGCAGTAAAAGGTGCTTCTGTATTCTTTAATAAAGTACGGACTTTAGCCAAAGCTTTTGTGAGCTTTGACTGCGTAATCGGCTTTGTAATATAGCCAACAGCTGGCGTCGAAAATGCATGAAGTGCATATTCCTGATAAGCTGTCACAAACACAATAAGCACTTTTAACTCCATTGCACTTATGCACTCCGCGAACTCAAGACCTGTCATCCCTGGCATATTAATATCAAGAAAAATAAGATTGCATTCATTTTTTCGGATATAATCAAGTGCGCTTTGGCTTTGCTCAAACTTTGCCATAATCGAAATATCGGGATGCATTTGCAGTAAATATTCAATTTCATTGCAAATCGGCAATTCATCATCAACAATAACTACGTTAATGCCCATACACTCACCTTCTTTTTAAAGGAATTTTTATTGTAATCTTTGTACCATATCCTTTTTTTGATTCAATCAAAAACTGACTGCGCTTGTGATAAAGTCCCTGAACACGCTGATAGACATTTGCAACTCCGACTCCCTTTGATTGACAAGATAGAATTTCCGCAACTTTTTCTTTGTCCATTCCTACACCATTATCTTTTATCAAAATAATGAGCTGACGATCCTCTTCTGTAATTTGTAAAAGCAAATGACAATTTTCCGGTTTAGGGAAAAGACCATGTGACAATGCATTTTCAACAAGCGGTTGAATAGAAAATGCTGGTATCAAGCAAGACGACAGATGTAAGGAAAAATTTGTCTCTATTATGAGACGGTCACCAAAACGAACTTTCGCAATGGCAAAATATGCCTCAACACTCGTAAGTTCTTCCTCCAACGTAATTTGCGCATCATGTTTTACAAAGCAAAAATGAAGCATTTCCGATAAATTTGCCAAAAGCTCACGTGCTATCATAGGATCTGTCCGACAAAATGACATAATTATAGAAAGCGTATTAAAAAGAAAGTGCGGGTTGATCTGCGCCTGAAGGGCTTTAAAATCAGCTTGTTCACGCAAAGAGCGTTGTTTATCAACCTCCGCAAGAACAAGCTGGCTTGCCAGTAAGCGCGCCAATCCTGTGACCATCTGCGTTTCAATGACGGTAAGCCCATTACTTTTTGTCTTGTAAAGCTTAATCGTACCAACAACTTCATTTTTTATAATGATAGGTGCAATAACACCACAGGCCAGAGGACAGTTTGGCTGAGGACAATGCGGGCCATCCCGAAAAACAACAGTTTTCATCGTACAAATCGCCTGCTGCGTACTATCAGAAAGAATCGGGCTTCCCTCTTCATGATGGTCTTTGCCAAGTCCGACAAAAGCCAATATGTTCTTTCTGTCCGTTATTGCAACTGCATCTGCATTTGTTAATTTTTGGATGATCACTGCTGTTTTTTCTGCTGAATCTGTTGTAAGACCACCACGAAGATAAGAAATCGTCTGATCAGCAATAGCAAGCGATACTTGTGCAGACTTTGCTCCGACAAGCTCCGTCTGCACTTGCATATCTTTTAAAATAAGCACAAAAAGACTAACACCAACAACTGTTACACCCGTCGTTGGAATTGCTGCAACCTTTTCAAAAGCCCATGCAGTTTCAAACGGTTTAGCAAAAGCAAGTGTAAATCCTTTTTGCAGGATTTCGGCAGAAAGCGCAATAAGTGCTGCTATTTTCCAATTCAAGTTATGAAAACCAATACGAGACCGCAAAATCCCGGCAAGTATTCCGGCAAGTAAGGTTGCCGCTGCACAAGAAGCTGCTGTAAATCCACCAAGACTATAGCGATGTAATGCACTGATAATACCTACACTAAGACCAACATACGGGCCACCAATAATTCCGCCCATGAGTGTACCAACAATTCGTGTGCTGGCAAGTGCTCCACCAATTGCTGTCCCATAGTAGGATGAGATAATCGCCAGTAATGAAAAAATAGCAGTAAAAAGTCCCCAGGCAAAAATCGAATAAGGATAAATCGCATACTGCATAATTTTTTTATTGCGTCCCAGTAAATAGGCTACAATCGCAGAAATACACATATCACCAAGAAGTTGAAATAATAAAAACATAAAATCACCAAATTTCTTCAACGAATTAAAAAATTCATTATTTT
>JBAYAD010000344.1:0-2833 GCA_041669965.1 Selenomonadaceae bacterium | reverse complement strand
TGTAATGGTACTAGCCTTTTCTGGAGCAGGTATCTTTAATTTTCTGCAGTATTTTCCAACAACAGTCATTGGCTTTGGTGTATTACAGTTCTTTTTCGGTCTGTTCTTTGTTGGTACAAATCCGGCGGTCAGTGCAATGCTCGTAAAGTCGACAAAGGCGGATTTTCGCGGACGTGTATTTGGCCTCGCGACAACGGCAAATCAGTCGGGGGCAATGGTTGGCCCACTTATCGGCAGTTTCATTAGTATGCTTTTTGGCATACAGTATGTTTTCCTTATTACAGGACCATTGCTGTTCTTTATTGGTATTGCTATTTGGCGTCGTTATTTGTATACAAGTGCGTAATGTCGTTATCATAGATTATATTTTTATGGAAGGAAAAAAGACAAAAGTTTATAAGTCAGCTGTTGCTATAGTTGATGAAAAACAAGACGAAAGAAATTTGTTGCGTGGAATATCAGGGGCAGTTCGTATGAACAATGGTGTATATAATATGGATAGAAAAACAAAAAAGCAAAAGGATAAAATTATGAAATGTACAGATTGAAATTGATCAGGAGTGATAGAATGAAACGTTGTATTGCAGCTGCGGAAATAGCTTAAAAATTATAAATAAAGGAGAATAAATATGGTTATTTCCGAAAAAAATAAAATATATCCAAGAACAAATGATTTTACAATTGTTTATTTAAAAAATGTAGTGAATGATCCGTCAATCGAGATTGGTGATTTTACGATATACAATGATTTTGTTAAAGATCCTCGTGATTTTAAAAAGAATAATGTACTTTATCATTATCCAATAAATGGGGATCGGTTGACTATAGGTAAATTTTGTTCGATTGCCTGTGGGGCGAAATTTTTGTTGACAAGCGGTAATCATACGTTGCAGTCGCTTTCTACGTATACGTTTCCAATATTTACTGAGGAATGGGGTCACGCGCTGAATGTCAGGGCATCGTGGGATAACAAAGGCGATATCCATATAGGCAACGATGTTTGGATTGGATATGAAGCCGTTATTTTATCAGGTGTTACAATTGGTGATGGAGCGATTGTTGGGACAAGAGCCGTTGTAACTAAAGATATAAAGCCTTATGCCATTGTAGGCGGAGTTCCGGCAAAGATGATTCGAAAACGATTTTCACAGGAAGTCATTCAAGATTTGCTGGAGTTAAAATGGTGGAACTGGCCTGTTAATAAAATCAAAGATGCCATTCCTTTTATACAAGCAGGGGATATGGAACGTTTAATAAGGATTTCTAAAAGTATGAATGACTGAAAATGAATAAAATAATGTAATTTAAAGAAAAACCTCGTAGGTGATATAATTCACTAAATACGAGGTTTTTGCTTGTTTTTATTCACTTTAAATTATGTCGACTTTTTTTATTAGTATACAAATAAAAGTACAGTCAGTTATGTGCTGGGGGAATCTTTTCTGTTATTATCTGTTTTTCGACTATTTTAAAGTTGTTGATGCGATCGTGGTAAATATCCTCAATGACAATTTTAATGATGACAATGCACGGAACAGCGAGAAACATACCAGCAGGGCCAAGAATTTCACCGCCGAAAATGATACCAAGAATGATCGCAATCGGATGAAGGTTAAGCGATTTACCGATAAGGCTTGGATAGATAATGTTATGGTTGACCTGTGTAAGGATAATGTAGAAAAGTATGGTTTGGAATGCAAGCCATGGTGTTTGGGTGGCGACAAGAACCGTACCAAAGGCCGAAGCAATTGTTGGACCAAGCACTGGGACAAATTCGCCAACACCGGAAAGTACAGCAAAAACAGAAGCATATGGCAGATTGCGGAAAGTGAAATACAGAAATACAATTGTTCCCGTAATGAAGCAGATAATAAGTTGACTGAAAATATAGATGCTTAGTGCTTTTAAAATGCGGTCGAATAGAGCAAGGATACGTGAGTAGTCTTTGTGGGGGAAAAGGCCGGCAAGATAAACTTTAATTTCTTTACCATCCTTTAAAAGGTAAAAGGTAACAAAAAAGATGATGACAAATTCAATAATGCGGCTGAAAAGTGCCAGTACAACTGTTAGAGAAGAGCGAAGGGCACTAATGCTCACGGTTGTTAACTCGTTGAGCAGCGCATCAATTTGTTCGACGGCAAAATCAGATTGTTGTATAAAAGATAAGTTGTGAATATTAGTTGAAAGATTGGGAAGGTCTGCCAGAAAGCTTGTAAATGTTGGAATAAAGGTTTGGGAGATCATAGCAAGAAAACCAATGACGACAGCGACAAAAAGCAGTAATATGATACCGGCGGATAAAACGCGGGGCAGTTTTTTTGCTAGACGGTCAACACTTGATACGAGCAGCAGGTTTAGTAAAAGCGAAAGAAAGATGATGAATGCCAGCGAGGGAAAAAACCAAAAAGTAGAAAAAAGAAGAGAAAATGTTAGCCCGATGAGTATAGATGTACGATATTTATACCACATAATAATAGTAGCCTCCTGATAAAATAACATTGTAAAAGATACTATTCATTATAACGTATATTTGCTGTTTTACAAAGGCATGTGAAAACAATAAAGCAATAAAAAAGAACTGTAAATGCGAAAACAGCAGTGTACAGTTCTTTTTATTCTAAAGCACAGTTATTTTATTGTATTGAGACGATCTGCAAGCTTTTGTGCATCAGCGTCTGTAGACTGGGCTTGCATAATTGCCTGATCGCCTAAATAGACGACATTGTTATTGCCAACATAGGCATTTGCAGTATTGTATCCGTTATGATAAGCTGCGGCAAGATTCCCCGCGGCAAAATAAGCTCGTTCCTGGCTGCTCATGCTGTCTATAGCG
>JBAYAD010000343.1:0-2837 GCA_041669965.1 Selenomonadaceae bacterium | reverse complement strand
TCCTGTATGGCAGTAGAAGAATAGCCTGACTTTATTGCCATTTCCTTTATAAGGATATGGGAAAGAGTATGGAGAAGAACATATTGAGCATCACGTGTCTTGTAGTTCTGCCAGCCGCGTTTTTCGCAATAAGCCGCATAAAATCCTTCGTACATTTTCGAACGTTCAGCAACCTTGGAATTTTGAATCCATGTTGCAACAGTTTCTTTGTTAAGTTCAATAAAAATACCTTCACCATTAATTTCTACTGCCGGGAGCCATTTTTCGTCTGTTTCACCGCACTGCAATTTTACTATGTGATTTTGACCATCATCGTCTATTTCCGGTTCCGGAGCTTCAAGCCGTGTAAAACCTGTAAGCACGCGTACTTCACGCAGACGCTGGATTTTAATAACCCGCATGATGTAGGGTTTAAGACTTTCTACAACAGATTCTTCTTCTGCCTTAAAATATTTTACGTTATGTTGATAGGCAACGTCTTCATGGTGTGTTATTGCCTTATATTCCATTTCTTTGAGTTCAGTGTATTCTTTTACATTATCCTTTAAACGCTTATAGGCAGCATCAAATTCTTTCCGAGTGTAAGCAGGGGCAAAAAATTTTTCATAGGATTTTTGTAAACCTGCCTCACCAAAATCCTGTTCATAATTTTCAATAACTATACGATTTTCGCTTACGATATCATTTATTGGGTCTGTCCACGGAGGAATTGATATTGCACTGCGGGTAACAGAAAAATAAACATTTGATGCACCTCTCTGGCTTGGAATTACAAACTTGGTGCAAGTTTTATTCTTCATATGCAAAAAAGGTCTATGTGGATGATTTGCAGTACAATTGAGTCCATCAAAATTTTCTTTTTGCATAGCTCCAGCCATAGTCCGTTTTGCACCACAGGAGCATTTTACTGTAAGTTCAGCAAGTGAAGATGTTTGGCCATTAGAAACTAATGACAATGTGCCTTTGCAAGATGTTTTTCCTTTGTGTACCCACCACCTCCAGGGAAAGTCATCCATATGACCATCCTCGCAAACTGTTATAAAACGTGAAGGATAAGCATTCCAGCCGCAGACAGGACATTTTACCTGACCGTTGTTTTCCTTATATGTTTCAAGGTCAAAGTTTTCACGCATATCGAAAAGGCATTGACATCTTTTATTAGAGCAAACATGATAATATGGAAATGCAATTACAGGCAAATCTTGCTTCCCACCTGTTTTAGGCATATAAAAATGCCGGACGTTCATATAAGACGCAAGCCGGGTGTCATATATCTCTTTACCTAAATTACTTTTTCCCCAATATGACAAGTCCAGGACAGTAAGAGAATCGTTCACAGCATCAATAATCGCCCCTGGTCCAAATGTAGTAATAAGCTGGTTTGGTCTGATTTCGCCTAGTTTATCAAAGAAGTTCATTCGACGGCCTCCGTGCTGTAGTAGTATAAAGTCGAAGCTTGTTCAACGTCCCGCATAGAACGTAAAGTCGGTTTTTCCTTTAAATTTGCAGAATCTTCAAAAGAAACTAAAAGTTTTTGTCCGTTTTTATTTGAAGGCAGACTGTAATAAAGTCGCGATGAAGAGGCAATGGATTTCCAGTCAGAAATAAAATTTTCTATTTCAGTCTTTGTGTCTTCGTATGCATCGGGCGCAATAACGCTGACACGTTTAAGGATTATATCCTTGACATTATCTATCTCTTCTTGAGCTGACGATGTTATCTGACTGGCACCATTGTTGTTCGCAAATTCTTCATATTGCAGGCGCAACAGAGAAACTACAAGTGCATGCAGATCTCTATCGCGTGCTCGTGCTGCAAACGGAGTGGCTGTTGTTCCTTCTACATAGCGGTACATTTGTGAATGGAATCCTGTGAAGTTTTCATAGTTGGACAAGTCACGCGGACGGTACGGATTATAGACGGTAAAAATCAGCCCGGGCCATTTTCTTCCTACACGGCTTGTTGCCTGTATATATTCAGAATTTTGCTTGGGTTGACCTGCAACGATCATAAGACCTAACCGGTCAACGTCCATACCCACTGCAATCATATTCGTAGCTATAACTGCATCATAACATTCTTGCTTTGAGGCGTTTCTGTGATATTCGGTCGCAAGACGTTCCAAGGTTTGTGTTATTTTCGTAGACCTCATGCGGGAAGTTATTTCCTGAAAATTGTTCAAGTACCGTTCTCTGGTAAAGCCATACTTATTTTTTAGTACATGAATACGGTGTGTAATGTCATCGTCAAGAAGTCGTCTTGCGCCCCCTAGTTCGCGTAAGCTGTTAAAGTACCCGATTAAAGTCCAATAGGGGTCTACGTAGTCGGCGTATTCTTTCTGTTCAGACAGGTCAAGAACTTTTTGCAAAATGATTGAATAAAGACGTATAAGTGTCGTCTTTACGGATTGGCCGCTTGCGCATATTCCTGCGTATTGTCTGAATGGTTTTTTGTCTTCCGCTGCCATTTTTTGTATTTCATCATTAGTCCATAAACGAGGATTTATTTCCGGCAGTGAAATTTCTTTTACAAAGAAGGAATCACTTATATCCAGTCCGTCCGGAGGAAATTGAAAGTATTCTTTTCTTGCATAAAGGGCTTTTATTTGTTCCTCAGCATTTTTTATTGTGGCTGTCGAGGCGACGTATTTTGGTTTTATCTTTCTGCCGTCTTTTATCACGCTGCACATTTCTTCAATTACCGTTTCATAGCCACCGTAGATTGTTCCCAGCGGACCGGTAATCAGATGAAGTTCATCCTGGACAATAAGTTCAGGCGGGTAAAACGGCTTACAGGGAATAACCTTTGCTGCCGGTAATTCGCCTTCTGCCCTGTGG
>JBAYAD010000342.1:0-2847 GCA_041669965.1 Selenomonadaceae bacterium | reverse complement strand
ATAGTGTTTTGAGTATAACCACTCCGATATATTTGAAAGAGAAGGCTTCAATCATGAAAAGGCAAAAATGGTGAATAATCACTATGCCAAGAGCGTATTTATAGAAAGCAAGTCCGAAATTTTTATAGGAAGGTTCCAATTTTTCCATATTTTCACGTGTGGCGAATAATTGCATTATGTAAGGACGTATATAAGCTACCAAAGCAGTCGCTGCCAAATGAAGCCCATACGAATGGGTGAAAATATCCATAGTTCCCCCGAGAATACAAGCATATAACATTATATATCCACGTGGCATTTTTATTGGCAAAGTAATGATGGTAAGTATATAAAGGAAAGGGGCTATCATACCAAACAATTGGATATTGTTCAATATCACAATCTGAAAGATAAGGAGCAGTAATGCCTGTATAATTTGTTCTACTGTTTTACTCATTGAAAATTACTTTTTCTATTTCATCATATTCTTCGCGATATTTAAACGAGATAATGTTTACATAGGTAAGTGCTTGAAAATGATTTGATAATAATATATCTACATTGTAATAGGCATCATTGTTACCAATATCGGCTTTTATGACAGTGCCTATCATTGCTCCTTCCATAAAAATAGCAGAATGTCCGCTGGTAATAATTGTGTCGCCGATAGTGAAATTTATGTGTCGGGGCATATCTTCCATCTGAACGATGGTAGGATCTAATCCGTTCCATGAAATAGTTCCTAAATAATTGCTGTTTTTGATTTTACCGCTGATGGTACTTTCTGTATTCAAAACAGACACAACCGTACAGAAGTGTTTGGAAGTGCTTATAACTTTTCCTACAACACCTTGTGGCGTAATTACTCCCATATTTGGACTCACGCCATCGGCATCTCCTTTGTCTAAAATCAGATAGTTTTGTAATCTGTTGATTGTGTTATAAATAACTTTTGCAGATTGAACACAAAAAGCACTATCTCCAAAATGAGAAAAAGATGTTTGTGCTTTTGCAGATTGAAGTTCTAATAATTGATTTTGTAATGTTACGTTTTCTGTCGCCAGTAATTCATTTTCAGATTTTAGTGAAAAATAATCGGCAATGTTGGATGTCATGGTAAAAAAAGATCCGGTTACCATGTTGTTAAAGCGAAAAAACACACTATTTTGATATTCGTTTTTGTTGATTATTAGCGCAAAAGCACATCCTTCAATCAAAAGAAAGATGATAAAAAAGGTGTAGCGCGAAAGAAAACGAAAAAGTTGTGACATTGTATTATCGAAAAAAACAGGGTAGTGAACGGATTTGTGCCGACAGCCCTGTTTTTAAGGTTTAAATCATATTTATTTAGCGTAGTAAAAATTGATATTTATCGGTGTTTTTAAGTGCGATGCCTGTTCCGCGAGCTACTGCGTGTAACGGGTCGTCACCTACACGGAATTGTATTTTGATTTTATCCGTTAATCGTTGAGCCAAACCACGTAGTAATGCTCCTCCTCCCGTAAGATAAATGCCGTTGCGTACCAAATCGGCATATAATTCTGGTGGCGTATTTTCTAAAGCTTCTAATACCGCATTTTCTATTTTTGATAACGATTTGTCTAAACAATGAGCAATCTCTTGATACGAAATAGGAATTTGCATTGGAAGAGAAGTCATTTTATTGGGACCATGTACCATGTAGTCTTCGGGCGCATCTTCTCCTAAATCGGTCAGTGCGGCACCTACCTGCATTTTTATTTGTTCAGCGGTCGATTCTCCTATTTTAATGCTGTGCTGTCTGTTCATGTAGTCCATAATTTCAGACGTAAAATCATCACCGGCATTGCGAATAGATTGGTTGGTTATCAGCCCGCCTAATGCGATGACTGCAATTTCCGTTGTGCCTCCACCTATGTCCACAATCATATTACCTTCGGGTGCTTCTACGTCTAATCCTATGCCGATCGCTGCTGCCATGGGTTCGTATATCATATAAACATCGCGTCCGCCGGCATGTTCTGAGGAATCGCGTACAGCACGCAATTCTACTTCTGTACTGCCGGATGGAATGGCAACCACCATTTTCAGAGAAGGTGCAAAGAGATGATTGTTCCGAGGAATCATTTTTATAAATCCGCGAATCATTAATTCTGCTGCATTAAAGTCGGCTATAACACCATGTTTTAATGGACGAACGGTGCGAATGCCTTCGTGTACTTTGCCGTGCATTTTCTGTGCTTCTTTACCGATGGCTTTTACATTATCAGTACGGCGATCCAATGCTACAATAGATGGCTCGTCTAATACAATTTTGTCGTTTTGAATAATGATGGTATTGGCCGTACCTAAATCGATGGCAATATCCTGTGTTAAAGAAAAAAGAGACATATTATACCTAATATATTGGTTTTTAATAAATTACAATTAGTAGGAAATGTTAGTGATAACATTGCAAAGTTATGAAAAAAAACGGCTTCTTTTTATATTATGGCTGTTTTTTTCAAATTTATTTTTTTATCTTTTTGAGTTTGTTGATGGTTTGTCTGATTAATGGGATATTGCGTAGTTGTTTGTCGTTGAAAATTGCCCAACTAACATAACTTATCAATAAAATGGTTTTAATTGTATAATCAATCCATACTCTTTCGGAATGAAAGGTCAGAGTTAACAAATAGAGGGCAATTGCTACGAAAAAATAGCTGCCAATGGTTCTTAAATCGTATTGAATGGCGTAATGTTTTTGACCTACAAAATAGGAGATAATAGTGATGATAAAATAGCAAACCAATGATGACCAAGCTGCTGCCATGTAACCAAACTTTGGGATAAATGCTACATCTAAAACGACGGTGACAACTAATCCAATTAAAGAGAAGTAGGCTCCGT
>JBAYAD010000341.1:0-2886 GCA_041669965.1 Selenomonadaceae bacterium | reverse complement strand
CCACACACTCTGCCAGATGCCGGTAGAATCAGTATACCATATAAATTCCGGTTTTTCCTGCCAAAATTGTTTGCCTCGTGCAATGGTTTCATCTGTTGGGAAATCTTCGATGATAACGGAGATTTCTTCGCACTTCCAATGAATATAATCGGTAATGTCCAGTTGAAAAGGCGTATTTCCGCCTACATGTCCACCTACATAATCACCATTAACGTAAACTTTGCACCGGTAGTCTACTGCGCCGAAATGCAAAATGATATTTTTACCCTGCCATTCAGACGAAAGGGTAAATTTTCTTTGATAAGTAACAACGCGACTTGCCCGTTGATCGTTAATACCGCTTTTTTCGCACTGATATACATAGGGAACCTGTATTTTATGAGCGGAGCCATCTTCAAAAGAAAAACTCCATTCCCCGTTAAGTGAAAGCCACTCTTGCCGCACAAAATCGGCGCGTGGATATTCGTTTCTCATTTTTATTCTCCTTACTACTTGATTCCAGACTGGTTAGAACCGCGCACGATATACTTGTTAAGGAACATGAAAATCAAAATAGCAGGAAGAACCGCTACGACAGTAGCCGCCATCATAAGACCCGGATTAACATAATTTTCACCTGTCACAAGCGCTGCAACACCAAGAGTAAGCGTGTTCATGTTGTTGCTGCTGACTACCAAAGACGGCCACAGGTAAGTATTATACAGACCCAAAAATGTAATGAATCCTTGCGTAATTAAAATCGGTTTAATCGAAGGAACAACAATGCGTACTAAGATTTTCATGAGGGAAGCTCCATCCACAAAAGCAGCTTCCTCCAGTTCTCTTGGAAATGATAACATAAACTGATAGATTAGATATACCGTCATGGCACCGGCACCGGATGGTAAAATCAGCGGAAGATAAGTGTTGAGCATACCTATATTTTTAAAGATATAAAAAAGCGGGAAATATGTTACAATTTCCGGTATTGCCATAGCCCAAATAAGCCCAACAATAATTCCTTTTTTAAATGGAATATCCAGTCTTGCCAAAGCGTAAGCCGCAAGTGTGCTGGTAAATAGTCTTAATGCGGTACACGAAACAGTGACAATAAGTGTGTTAAGCGACCATTTTGCAATTGGGGCACTTGAAGTTTCGTTAAACAAACTAATATAATTTTTCAAAGTCCATTGCTGCGGTAAAAGCGTACTTGAACCCAAGGCTTCGGAAAGACTCTTAAAACTGGTGAATGTCATAAAAAGCAATGGGAGCAAAAACATATAAGCAATAATGCAGGCAATGATTATCAATATGACTTTGTTGATTTTTTTTGATATCATATTGTTATCTCCTTTCTCGTTCTTATCTCTTTTAATCGCCGGAGCATAATTGCTGAAAAATTGATCCACACCAAATTAAGGTCTGCCATCAAGTCTGAAAAGAGCTCGTATGAATATGGCCGTAATAACAGGCAGTGGGCTAATACTCATTATCCGCGAAAACAATGTATAAAAAGCAATTACGCCATGGAGAAGGAAAGGTACATTTCAAAGAATATATCTCAACACTGAGACTCGAGTAAAAGCATCAATTCGACTTGATATTTTCTTTTTCTCTGGTCATGAAATATTGTCCCAAAGAAACTACCATAACGATTAATCCCATTAAAATAGCCATTGCATTGCCAACGCCCATGTTGTTTTGATCCATAATAGTAGAATTTATTATCATAATGAGTGGTTTCGTTGATTGACCCGGGCCGCCTGATGTCATTAGGCGTGGCTGCCCATACACGTTAAAAGATGCGATAATTGTTGTCATTAATACAAAGAAAAAGACATTTCTGATATTCGGCATAATAATTTTCTTTAATTGCAGCCAAAAACCGGCACCATCAATTGCAGATGCTTCATAGATACTGACATCGATTTCATTCAGCGCATTGATGAACAGCATCATGTTATAGCCAATGGTCCACCATACGGTTGCGATGGTAAGAGAAAGCCATACAAACGGCTGCGACTCCAAAAACGGGATAGGAGCTGATATTATTTTCATGCTCATCAAAAGATTATTAAAATAACCGCCGTTGCCTTTTAACATCCAAATAAAGATTGATGCAACAGCTGTGACAGAAACGGAATAGGAAACAAAATAAATCGTGCGGAACACGCCCTTTAACTTATTGGGCAAATGGTCTACTAATAAAGCCAGTGCAAGACTGATCAACACGAGTGGGGGAGTACTTAGCGCAACAAAAATCAGTGTGTTTTTCAAACCCAGGAAAAACGATGTGTGGTACATTGAATCAGAAAACAATATTTTAATATAATTTCCAAATGCAATAAAACCTCGGTTTCCATTAATGAGCGAAAAACTATGCATGCTCATGTACAGACCATAGAGAAATGGGACAACCCAAAACAATATAAAGAACAAAGCAAATGGTACAACAAACCACAATGCAACCTTTTTACCTAACTTCATGTTTAACTCCTCTCTGAGGGTATCTCGCTGTCATTTTTTAAAAAAGCGGAGGATGATCATCCACCCTCCGCCTGTTCGTTATTTCTGAGCTAACTCGGCTGCAGATTCTGTTGCCTTTTTCAATTCAGGCATGAGCTGCTCTTTTGTCAGATTCGGCGTTTTGATAACCATGGTATAAACGGTTTCATTTGCATATTTTATTTGTTCACGCACGTTATAGAGCGCTGGTAAGATTTCGCATTTGTCAAGGATATCAAAAGTAACCATGGATATCGGGTATTTATCCGGATTCTTTTTAATGTATTCAATTGTTTTAAGATGTACGGGAGTCTGTCCTGCATCTCCCCATATCTTCATAACTTCCGGCTGATATGCATATTTAAAGAAAGCGGCAATGCCGTCCAGTTTTGACTGATCCTT
>JBAYAD010000340.1:0-2895 GCA_041669965.1 Selenomonadaceae bacterium | reverse complement strand
GTGATTGTCATATTTTTTTTCAATACCTAAAACAGATTTTCCAATATATACGGAGCCTTATCCAATACTAAAGGCTCGCATTTTTATCGTACTGATAATCGTCTGCTCCGACGAATTATCTTTAAAGTTGATGCTTTCAATCTTTTTCTTGGTTGCTTCTTTCAGATCTACTCCCAAAAGCTTTGGTGCGATATTCTTTAGTAGAATAACGACACCTACTGTTCCAAAAACATATGTTAAAGCATACGCCACGGCAACCTGTGCCTGCATGACGTCTTTAGCCGCGTTGCTTAGACTTGAAAGGCTCAGGATTGAGGAAGATGATGTGCCTATAACTGCCGATTGAGTAAGTGCTCCTGCCACAATTCCTGCACCTTCGCCAGGGTTAATGTTAAAGGCCTTAAAGAGTATTAGAGCAGTCGCCAGTGAACAGGCTGCAAAAAAAACAGAATGGATAATGAGCTTAATTCCCGACTTCTTAAAGCTGTCAAAAAAAGCTGGTCCAACCTCATAGCCAATGACAAAAATGAAAAGGCTAAAGAAAATAGTTTTGGTAACAGGTGAGATATCAAATGTCCCTGCCTGTCCAATGATTAGCCCGATAATTAGTGTTCCAACCGTTGCGCCCAGGCTAAAAGACTTTATCCTGAGTTTTCCAATATAATAACCTAGGGCCAGACAAATGAAAATAGAAAGTGCTACATTATTGACCAAAATTTCACTCAACGCCTTTAGCATGGTTAATCATGTCCTTTCAATGATGCCTTCATTTTAGCATCATATTCTTTTAACAATGATTTAATGCGTCTGGCAATTTTGGGGTAAGCATCGTCGGGTAAATTTGCATGTGACACCCGTAATGTTCCCGGAGTGGCATCAAACCCCACACCTTCCATAATGACCACACCATCTTCTTTGGCAAGATTTAACAAAAAATCTATTTCTTCAAAATTTTCTCGAATATAAGTTGCCAAATTCTTACCATACAAATGTTCCGCTAAATTATAAATATTAATGAGCGAATAGTACTTTGCATTTTCACAGGTGTTATCCTCTTTAATTCCCAATCCTTCAAAAAGATTATGATAACGTTGAGCCACAATTCTTTTAGTGGATTCAATATAATCATCACAATCATGACAGATCAGATGACTTAGCGAGAATAATGCTATCATTGCCTGCTGTGGCGTCGATAATCCCGATGTATGATAAAGGCCAATGGAACGGCTATCTGCGGTCAGTCGCTCAATAAAAGAAAATGAACGTGGGTCCGTGGTTACACTGCTATAATCCCTATCAAGAGACTTTAATTTTTCTTCGGGCAAGCGGGCAATCAAATCATCAAAGACATTTTGCTTGTTCATGGCGATGCAGCCAATGCGCCAGCCCGTGGCCCCATAAAGTTTAGAGTATGAATACACCAGCAAGGTATTATATGGTGCAACCGCATAAACCGTTTGAAAGCCATCCACGAAAGTACCGTAGACATCATCTGTGATGATAATCAAATCACGACGCTTTTCGCAGATTTCTTTAATCCGATTTAAAAGCTTGTTATCCAATGCCCGTGATGCTGGATTGGATGGGTTCACCAAAAAGAATGCTTTAATGCTCTCATCCTCTAGAATATCCAATCCAGCAAGGGGAAGCTCCCAGTTGTTGTCTTCACGCGCTGCCAGCTCAACCTCAACCATTTCATATTTTGTCAACTCAGGAATCTCTAAATAAGGTGTGAAGATGGGCGTGTTAATGGCAATCCGGTCGCCTTCTTTGATAAGGCCATTCTTCTTAAGAGAATTAAAGATATAACAAATGGCTGCGGTTCCACCTTCTGTCGGAAAAACCTGAGTCGATTCTGCTAAAGAAACACCATTATAAAGGGTGTTTTGCAGATAAGTGCTGATCCTATGGTAAATCAAGAAATATAAAATTATTTTCGGAAAATTATTCTATAATTGGTATCGCTAGCAGTTTGTGCAAAAGCAACAGTAGCGCCTATATCTATGGCTAAAGATAACATTAGCAAAATTGTTTCATTCTTTTTTTGTTTTTTACCTTTTATAGCAAGCAATACATTAGGTCTGTATTCTATTACCAATGCTGCAACAAAATGAAATCGATATCTATTCCATTAAAAACCACTGATAAAATAAACAGATATATGAACCTGATATTAATACAGATCAACGCATATTATTGATACTCTATATTTTGTTAACTGCTTTTTAGACAACAAAAAAACCCCCATCGATGGGCATCGTATCTGCAAGAGAATTACGAGCATAGTTATAAGGGTTTAAAAATTTTCTATTAAATTGACTGTAGATTTAGTATAACATAATTAATAACAATTGTCTAATAATTCATGATTTTTGTTTGTAGTAATTTAAAAATAACATATTTTATCCATAAAAGCATAAACATCTCAATTACTGCAAAGGTCTCGACTTTCGTTTTAAGCGTACTTCCCATACAAGACTTTTTTACGGTATTTCAGGAAGGTATTTCCATCTGACCATCCGAGAGTGAGCATACGAAAGCCAAATGTGTAAAGGACATGAGCATGGTCGAATACCTTCGCTAACAGCTTAACTTTTTTTGAACAAGACCAACTAAAGATAGAGTCGCCGATGATAAGTACATTGCGTCTTTTCTCGTCAGTCAATGGCTCAATAGAGTGCCGGATGATACTGGAAACCAACAATATAGTGAACTTGCGCCAATTTGTATGGCAGGAATTCATAAAACAATAGAACGTATCTTTGCCGAACGGCAGCGTGTCCTGCTGTAGATTCATCTGCAGGTAGAAAGACCTGTGCTGGAATACGATGCTGACGACCAGCAGGAAAATCCCATAGCTGGAATTTTCTTAATTTTGTTGGCATTGGCGGCGTG
>JBAYAD010000339.1:0-2897 GCA_041669965.1 Selenomonadaceae bacterium | reverse complement strand
GGAGCTGAAACGGCAAAGACCGGACTTGTCGAAGCTGCCGATAAAGGAGTTCTTTTTCTTGATGAAATTCATCGTTTACCGCCGGAAGGGCAGGAAATGATTTTCTATTTCATGGATACAGGAACATTCAATCGTCTGGGTGAGACAACTCGTGAACGTAAGGCGAAGGTGCTCATTATCAGTGCAACAACGGAAGATCCGAGTTCGGCACTTACAAAAACCTTTGTGCGTCGCATTCCAAATATTATTACGATAAAGCCACTGCAGGAACGTTCATTAGAGGAAAAAATAGATATTATTAAGCTGCTTCTGACAGATGAAGCACAACGTATTAATAAACCGGTCAAGATTAGTATTGAATCAATTAAGGCACTCATTGGCAGTATTTCTACAGGCAATGTTGGACAGCTCAAATCAAATATCAAGCTGCTCTGTGCAAAGGCATTTTTGAATGGTATCGATAATCCGCAATATATCGAAATCGACTTTAAAATGCTGCCGTCGAATATTAAAAATGGACTTCTGACGCTGAGCGCAAACCGTAAAGAGTTGGCAGAACTTAGCAATTTTATAAATGAGCCGCTGCTTGTCAGCCCACCGGGGGAAAAGCTTATAATGGGAACGGAGGAAGGTAATGTAGAAGAACCGTTCAATCTGTATCAGGTTGTAGAAGATAAGGTGGAACTCCTTAGAGGTGAAGGAATCAGTGCTGAACTTATTAAACAGATTGTGGCGACAGATGTTAATCTTTATATAAAATCTTTTTATAATAAGCAGGATGTTTATATGTCGACACGCGAGCGTCTTTTGAAAATTGTCGATGAATCACTTGTTGATTTCTCGGAGGAGATTAGTCTTTATGTGCAAAAACGCATGAATCGCGGCTATAAGGAGCGATTTCTCTATGCGTTTAGCCTGCATCTCAGTGCGTTTCTGAAGCGTGTAAAGGCGAAGGAAGAGATTCCTTACACGGAAATTGAAGGGGCAATCCCGCGTGAGTCACTTTCTTTTCAGATTGCACTTGAGATTAAAGATCGAATTGAGGCGCATTATCATATTGAAGTACCATCTACAGAAATTGAATATTTCGCGCTGCTCTTAGAGTCTGCCGAGGAAGAAGAAAAAGAAGAAAAGGTTATTATCATGGTGGCAACACATGGTAAGAGTACGGCTTCTTCTATGGTGGAGGTTGCACAAAAGCTCTTTAGCACGAATGATCCGAATCTTATTGCCATCGATATGCCGCTGGAGGTACAGCCGCAGGAAACACTAGATAAGATGGTGGCGAAGCTGCAGGAGATGAACTACCAGAATGGAGTACTTGTTCTGGCAGACATGGGATCGCTTTGCAATCTAGGGTCGATGATTATGGAACGCCTTAAGGTACAGGTAAAAACGATTGATATGGTATCAACACCACTTATCCTCGAAGCAATGCGTAAAGCTGATATTGCTGGGATGGATCTCAATGGTATTTATGAATCTTTGTTAAATTTTAAAGGGTATGAAGTTGTAAATCTTACAGATGAAATACCGGCTGAGGGGAAAGAAGTTATTGTGACGGTATGCTCTTCCGGCAAAGGAGCTGCATTAAAGCTCAAAGAACTTGTTGAGGAAATTTTGCAGCATATGGTTGAGCGATCTATTGAAGTCATACCTGTTGGCGTACAAAAACTGGATTATACAATTCGGAAACTGGCGGAAAAATATAAAGTTGTCGCTGCAATTGGTATGGTAAAGCCAACCTATGATGTTCCATTCATTTCTTTGGAAAAACTTATTGATGGTGATGGAGAAAAGATACTTGGCTCACTTTTAAAGAATAATATCAAATTTGTGGAACGGGAAAAGAAAAATGTAGTCGTTCAAAAGCTTTGCGAGGAGTCTTTACAAAAATTTTTGACTTATTTAAACCCATCAAAAGTTATAAGTGTATTGATTGAGTTTGATAGTGTATTGGAACGGAAACTGGGGAAGACGTTTAGCAATCCAATTCGTATTCGGTTGATTGTTCATTGCGGATGTGCATTAGAACGAATAGTTACACACAGTGCACTTGTCTATAAAGGAGATAAGTCAAAAGTTGATACACAAAAGATTGAAATGTTAAAAGAAGCATCCAGTGTATTCGAAAATAGGCTAAAACTAAAACTCGATGAAGACGAATTCTATTATATGGCTGAAATGATATAATATATAAAATACACTATTGCATACATTTGCGATAGTGTATTTTTTGTGCAATTTTTCAGACAGTATTAAAGAGTATCGATATTTCAATTAAAGAGTATCGTTTTCATATAAAGAGTATTAAGGATAAAATCATTTCTACCAAAGCAAGCCAAAAACAAGCGAAAACAATCGCTTTCATTTTGATACACATAGTTGGCACGCATCTTGCATTAGAATATCAGTATAATAGTGACTTAGTAGATTTTACATTCATGTAAAAATCATACAATGGAAAACAGGGGAGGATGATTGTGTGTTAGCAATTATAGTAGGAACGCATGGCCGGTTCTCAGAAGAACTCGTTAAAACATGTGAAATGATTTGTGGTGCAACAAAAAATGTAAAGGCTGTTACTCTTGTGCCAGGCGAAGGCCCGGATGATGTAGTAAAGAAGTACGAAGCAGCAATTAAGGAAATGGATACGGAGGACGGTGTTATTTTCTTAAATGATCTGTTCGGCGGCAGTCCATATAATGCGGCATGTCGTCTCGTTATTAATAACGAGACTTATGGTATCGTCACAGGTGTAAACCTGCCGATGCTTATTGAAATGGTCGGTGCTCAGCTTACGGATGATAAGATCGATATTAAGGAACTTATGGAAAAGGCCGTAGAAGCTGGCAAAGCTGGTGCGCAGACATTCCATGCAAGTGCAATAAAAGAAG
>JBAYAD010000338.1:0-2898 GCA_041669965.1 Selenomonadaceae bacterium | reverse complement strand
CATGCAGAAACATATTGATGCGGCAAAGATTATAGGTCGTAATATTGATCTCCTGCCCATAAAAACCCTGCCGAACCTTATCTTTGCCAAGAATCTTGGCAAACTTGAGCAGCAGCGAACCCGATCCACAGGCCGGATCGTAGACCTTGTTGACTTCCATCTTGCCAACAATCGTGATACGCGTCAAAAGCTCCGATACCTCCTGCGGCGTATAATATTCGCCACCGCTTTTGCCAGCGCTCGAAGCATACATGCCCATCAGATATTCATAGGCATCACCGAATGCATCAATCGTATTATCTCTATAGTCGCCAAGCTGCATTTGGGTAATGCTTCCCATCAGTTTGGCGAGCTTCTTGTTGCGCTCTGCTACCGAATTGCCAAGCTTATTACTGTTGACATCCATATCGGCAAACAAGCCTTTGAAATCATCTTCACTATCACTGCCGCTGGCCGAATCCTCAATGCCTTTAAATGCCTTCTCCAGCGTCTCATTGAGATTTTCATCTATTGCTGCCTTCTTGCATACATTTTGAAACAACTGACTTGGCAGGATAAAGAATCCTTTTGTTTTTACAAGATCTTCTTCAGCCTGTTCCGCATCTCTGTCAGTAAGTGCAGCATAGTCAAAAGCAGCATCACCCGCTTCATGCTCGCCTTCATTTATGTAATTCGTAAGGTTTTCCGATATGTAACGATAAAAGAGCATCCCCAACACATATTGCTTGAAGTCCCAGCCATCGACACTGCCTCTAAGGTCATTGGCAATCCCCCATATTACACGGTGCAGTTCTGCGCGTTCCTGTTCCTTTTTGTTATCTGTCATGTATTTTGTCTCCTCTTCCATTTTCCGGTTTATATATACTACTTAATGCTTTCCCTGTTTTTTACAAAAATCCTGCCACAAAGCCACCACATGCTTTTTTTACACTGCAAAAACAGTTTTGTCACCAAAACATTTGAGCCTCAGCTGAACTGTATTCCTTTCTGTGTATATTGTTTAGGTACAACCAGGGCAGGCCTCCAGCTGCATCACTTGATAAAATAATATCAAGCATATAAATTCCTCCTAAATAAGATGAGCCATCCGTACAAATATTACGGATGGCTTGTTTGCCCATTGTCGTCAAAAGGCAAACAAAAAAGGCTCCGCAATCAGCGAAGCTTTGAATATACTGGTGGGGCTAACAGAATTCGACTCTGTGACCTCTTTAATGTCGACGATGAGAACATTCACTCGGGCATCCTTTCACAGAGAAATAATGCTTTTAGCGACAATGCTCATGCCACGCTGTTTTCATGCCAATTATTATTGATTTTTCAGGAGGCTGAAGTTGTTTTTCAACTGCGAAGTTTACGTTATTTTCTAAATTAATTTTCTAGAAATGTATCATCTTCTAAAACTGGATTGCATGAAAATCCTGCCTGATTGTGTTGTATATGCCCCGGTTAACCCGTTTTTTGTCCAAACATAGTTCCCATCACCAGTAGGAGTTGCCTCTCCATAAACTACATTCATAGCAGCAACAATTCATCCTTGAATATCACTTGTATTTTCCCCACCATTTTCCGGAGACAAATTTAGCATAGACACAATTCCATTTTGTTCAACTCCTTCTACAAATGCTACCCATGCTTACTAGCACAAAGTGCGATGGCATTTTTTTCAGCCATTATCATGGCGACCATACTGGTCTCATCCAGCAGATCCCTGACGGCATTCCTCTTTACATCGGCAAGACTGCTCGTCAGATATTGTACAATATCAAAAAATCTCTACACAATGAAGCCGGAGCCACCCGCCTGCAAAGTGACGACTTAAAAATCATCTCAGCTGCCCAGTCCATATATATCGGCGATATAAAGGTGACCCCCTATTTCGTCGATCATTCCACAGCCGAAGCCTATATGTTTCTTATCGAGGCTGACGGCAAACACATTCTACATATGGGAGACTTCCGTACACACGGACGCCTGGGAAAGGGGCTTTTCAAATTACTAGCAAGGCTCTTTCCTGCAAACCACCCAGTCGATGTTCTCATCAGCGAAGGAACCATGCTAGGCCGTAGTCAGGGACAGCCTCTTTTATCTGAACAGATGCTGCAAAAACGAGCAGATTCTTTATTGTCAAAACACCCGCATGCCTTCTTCCTCTGTTCATCGATAAACCTCGACACACTCGCTTCCTTTCATGCGGCTGCAAAAAACAATAATATTCCTATGGTCGCCAACTCCTATATCTGTAAACAATGCCAACTGTTTTCGGAACATTTTGGGCAGAGACTCTCCATCTATAATTTCAACAAAATTTATTGATGGCAGCATGACACTAAAACAAGGCTGGCAAATGGTCTCACTCAGGCTGAATATATGCGAAAATGACAAAATCAAGCTGCTCCACGACGGTGAAGAATATCTTTTAAGCTAGGAACCTTCAAATTTCCCATATACTATACTCTGGTCTTGCAACACATATTACAAAATGCCAACCAAATACCTTGATATAAATATCAATAATACTATTAAAATATAGTAACAAGCGATATACTTAATCCTAATTACAAAGATGCTAGTTATTAATGAAAACCCTTAATATGAGAGGATACGCTTAGCACCATTAACCCCATGCTTAAAATTTTTATTAGTGGTCGAATGTAATAATAAAAAACCAGTCCCATTTTATCCTGCTACCAATAGCACTATATAAAATTCATTACATTTCGCGTAAATTATAGAGACAATTGGGAAAATTTCATATATAATAAATCACATAAAACATTACTCAGAAAGGAGCTATTATGAAATTTTATAATTTGATGAAAACGATCTTTATTGTACCGGTATTGGGATTGATACTAGTCGGAGGTATGACAACCGCTTTAGCTGAAAAGAGCGCTG
>JBAYAD010000337.1:0-2908 GCA_041669965.1 Selenomonadaceae bacterium | reverse complement strand
AAAAACCATACAGAAAGAATTGGCACCGTTCCTGTAATCAAACCATTTGTAAAAGAACCAAAAAACTTACCTGCCTCCGGTGTAAATGTATGACATAATGCACCAAGAAATAAGGGAACCAGCATCAGCCCGCCTGGTATACGCTCAACTGTCTGTTTGATTTTCAACTAGAACTCCTCCTAATTATTTTTTATAAAATATAATTATACCCTGCATAAAGAACAGTCCTTCACCTGCTCTTCATGCAACAAAACAAAATACAACTTTACTCTGGTACTTCAATTATTTTGGCTGTTTGCCAATGTAAGCAAGAATACCGCCATCAACATAGAGTACATGACCATTGACAAAGTTTGATGCATCCGATGCAAGGAATACTGCCGGTCCTTCAAGATCTTCTGGCGTTCCCCAGCGATTAGCCGGCGTTTTTGACAGAATAAACTCATTAAACGGATTGCCAGCAACTCTAAGCGGTGCTGTCTGTGGTGTAGCAATGTAGCCAGGCCCAATACCATTACACTGTATATTCGCTGCACCATACTCCGATGCAATATTACGTGTAAGCATCTTGAGACCACCTTTGGCCGCCGCATAGGCAGATACCGTTTCGCGCCCAAGCTCACTCATCATTGAGCAGATATTAATAATCTTGCCATGACCTTTTTTTATCATAGCAGGAATAACTGCTTTTGATACAATGAACGGTGCATTCAGGTCAATATCGATTACTTGACGAAAATCTTCTACACTCATTTCACACATTGGAATACGCTTGATAATTCCTGCATTATTGACAAGGATATCAATGGTTCCAAGTGTTCCCTCAATATTTTTTACAAGCTTTACAACTTGCACTTCATCCGTTACATCCGCGATGTAACCATGTGCTTCGATTCCTTCTGCTTTATAATCAGCTAAAGCCTTATCCATATGTTTTTGATCACGGCAGTTAAATGCAATTTTCGCACCCGCCTTAGCAAAAGATTTTGCTATTGCAAATCCAATACCATATGCTGCGCCCGTAACAAGTGCAACCTTTCCTTTAAGTGAAAACTGTTCTAAATAATCCATTTCTACACTCCTTAGCGCATATCTGTAATTTTAATATTATCCATGTCGTCAAATGCCTTGTTTTCGCCGCCCATAGCCCAGATGAACGTATAGTTCGATGTACCGCATCCGGCATGTATACTCCATGACGGACTGATAACTGCCTGTTCATTCTGCATAACGATATGGCGTGTCTGCTGCCCTTCACCCATCATATGAAATACAACATTATCTTCCGGAATTTCAAAATAATAATAAATTTCCATACGACGTTCATGTGTATGTGCCGGCATTGTATTCCAAACACTTCCCGGCTTAAGAGCTGTCATACCCATCGATAACTGACATGTTTCAAGAACGTCCGGATGAATAAACTGATTGATAACACGATCATTTGCTGACTCCATCGTACCGCAAGGAACTTTTCTTGCATCCTTGATTGAAATAAAAGTGGTCTTACATGGCTTATGTGCCGGTGCTGATACCATATAGAACTTTGCTGGCTTATTTACATCATCACTTTTAAACATAACTTTCTTTGTTCCCATTGTTATATAAAGACAGTCTTTATAAGCAAGCTTATATTCTTTGCCATCTGCTATAATACTTCCCGAAGCACCAACATTAAAAACACCGATTTCGCGACGTTCAAGAAAGAAATGCGTACCAAAATTCTTCCATGTATCAATATCCTTATCAATCGATACTTCTTCCGTCGTTGGCATGCACCCTAGTGTTACCATACGATCAACATGTGAGTATGTCGCCTTCATCTTATTTGCAACAAAAAGATTTTCAATAAAGAACTCCTCACGTACTTCTTCTGTTGTATAGCGCTTAAAATCACGCTGATTTGCTGAATAACGAATATCCATTTTTACGATTCCTCCTATATTTTATCTCTTTATTTAAAAAGCTTATGCTTCCATAAACTTTTTGAGACCTTCTCTTGTTGGCAGACCTTCATTATCACCAGGAGACATCACTGCCAAAGCACCAACAGCAGCACCACGATGTGCAGCATCCTTTAGCGTTTGTCCTTCAAGCAATGCACTGACAACACCAACAGCAAAACCATCACCAGCTCCAACCGTATCAATAACTTTTTCTACCTTAAATCCTTGTGACATAAATTTATCATCCTGTGTTTTTACAAAGGCACCTTTAGCACCCACTTTAACAATAACCGTCTTTACTCCCTTTTTCAGATAAAAATCAGCAATTGCTTCCGGATCATCGGTTCCTGCAAGAATCTTTCCTTCACTTACACCCGGCAGCACCAGGTCAGCCTTTGCTGCAAGTTCATTAATTACACGTACCATTTCTGCTTTATCCTTCCAAAGAGCCGGACGCAGATTTGGATCAAAAGAAATACGAACTCCTTTTTCACGTGCAATATCCATAAGTTTATAAATCGTTTCACGACAGGACAATGAAAGAGCCGGGGGAATTCCTGTTACATGCATGTGCTTAAGCGTTGTCCAGTCAATATTTTCAATATCCTTCGCCGAAAGATTTGAAAATGCTGTATTTTTGCGAAAATTTACAACTTCAGGATCACCTGATTCAACCTTAGCCTTAAGCTGCATCCCTGTCATATGATCATCATCATAACCTACGTAACAATTATCGATTTTATTTTCCAACAAAAAATCTTTAATATGTTTACCAAAAGGATCATTACCAATTTTACTTACATATGCAACTCCATGCCCCAGTCTTGCTAAACCTACTGCAAAATTTACTTCTGCTCCACAAACATAACGTGTAAAATGCTCAACATCCTTTAATGGCTTTACTTCTTCCGCTACAAGCAACCCCATCGGTTCTCCAATTGTAAGTACTTCAATCATTTTTT
>JBAYAD010000336.1:0-2919 GCA_041669965.1 Selenomonadaceae bacterium | reverse complement strand
GAAGATAGAACCAATGTTGCAGCAGGTGAATTTTACGTAGCAACTCAGAATTTTCCATGGGCTCTGAAAATTCCTGTTTCCTTTGATTATCCTATAGAGAAGGCTGAAATCAGTAAAGCTTTACTGAAATTTAATGATTGGGTTAAGTCAAAAGGGGCACTCTATCCGGACTGGTACTTGGATAAATCCGATTATAGAAATACCAGTTTGATCTATAAAAAATAGATCACAAATCGACCACTATAAAGTTGCAAAACAACAACTTCATTCGAGTCATGTTTGGTGCATTGATTTGCAGGGATGCGTGAATACGATGGTAGCACAGAACTTTCCAATTTCGATTATGGTGCATATGCACGTACTGCTGAAAATACTTCAAGTAATGATTATTTCTGCACCAATATTTGCCCGGAGTTTACCTATTTCGTTTCTAAAAAATTGGGATTGTGTTTGGGAATGGGAGGAGTAGAATATTCCATAATTGATTGGAAAAAAGAGAATTCAAGCTGGAGCATAAACTTCAACCCCAATTATTGGAAATTTGGAATTAAGGTTAAACTATAAAAAGTGCCCGTTAACATTATCTGAGTTACTAACCTCGGGCTTTTCGGCTAACTTCCCATTTTAACAGACACCGCTATTTTATGATACCGCAAAGAATACACTGTTTTCAACATGTCCAATTTGAAAATCTGGGTTGCATCAAATCCTGGATTGATCAAAACAACCATGTATTGACTTATACAAGATTTTATGAGGACTACTTGATTCCTGAACCTGAGGCGTATGACTGGCTGATAATTATGGGTGGTCCCATGGGCATATATGATGAGAAAGAATATCATTGGCTCATTGATGAGAAAAAAGCCATCAGGAAGGCCATTGATAAGAATAAGACCATAATCGGAATATGTCTTGGCTCTCAGTTAATTGCCGATGCTTTGGGAGAAAAGGTCTATAAAAATCCAGAGAAAGAAATAGGTTGGTTTGATATAAACCCAACCGGGCAAGCAAAGGTGAATCATTTGTTTGGTGAAAATACAGCCGAAAAGATCATGGTTTTTCATTGGCATGGGGACACCTACAATCTTCCGGTACATTCAACACATCTGGCTTACTCCATAGGGTGTAAAAGTCAGGCTTTTTTGTACAGGGAAAAAATTCTGGGATTACAATTTCATCTTGAAGTTACGGAACAAAGCATGAAGGACATGCTCAAAAATGCAGGACATGAATTGATTGATGGAAAATATATACAATCTGAAAGTGAAATATTGGCACACACAAATAACATCGAAGCAAACAACAAGATGATGTTTGAAATCTTGAATGGTCTTAATAAGATCCTCTAAAAATCAGGAATTAAACATTGACAAACGCTTAAAATTGATTGAAATTTAAATTATAACTGAACATTGATGAGAAAGCAAATGTTGATTGGCTTATTATTTTTGGCGGAATTGATTCAAGGTCAGGAACTTTATTTCAAGCCATATGTAAAATATAACTACTCCCTATCTTCTCAGGTTGCACCTGAGTTTTTTAATGTTAACATTCCCTTTGGCTATTCACGCGGATATATGTCAGTCGGAGGTACGATTGAGCAGTTTACATTATCAAGTGGTTATAAATATGGTGGCACCGTAGGTTACAAATTCAATGACATTATTGGTATAGAAATGGGTTTGGACTATTTTAATTCAAAAAAGACAATGGAATCCGAGGAGGCATACTCTATTGCCGGAATCACAGATTGGAACTTAAAATCGATCAATTCATCGCCATCCTTAACTTTTAGCAAGAACTATGATAAATCTGTTCTAACGGGAAAATTCGGAGCTCTTATAGGGCTCTCCTGGCTTGATAATGCTATATATGCAAAAACGATAGACTGTGGCAGATCGTATGCTTTAAGTAAAAATTTGTGCCTGGGATATGTGATGGGAATTGAATATACTTATTTAATGATGCCTCATTTTGCAGTTTCCATAGAATGTGGAATTGAAAATTACTCATACGTTCCACACTCAGCAAGATTGATTGAGAATACAGTGCCAGTTACAACATTCATGAAGGATATTGTATATAAAAATGAAATCAGAGATGCCAATTGTTATTATGACCCTGATCAGGGTTCCTTTTTTTATGATCAAAAAAATCGCGAAGTGAGGATTCAGGAGAAAATAAAAATGAACAGTGTCTATTGTAGCATTGGAGTAAAATACATAATATCTATAAAATGAAAAGGATTTGCCTTGTGCTTTTAATTCTTAGTATCTCTATATGTGCCAATGCTCAGATCTATTTTAAGACATATACCGGGTATTCATTTAGTATGAATCCTCAAAAAATAGAATCTACCGCAATATTGAACGGTTCCAGCAATGTTTATATTAATAAGTATAGGAATGGAGAAGGTTTGAATTTGGGCCTGGCCTGCGGATATAGTTTGAGTAATAGCTTAGCTATAGAATTTGTTGGCAATTCACAGGTCTTTGCAACTCAAAATATATCTACGCCTCAATATGATTACAGACAATATCAAAGTTTTACCTTTATTGGCTATTTTGGGAAAATGAGATATTCAAACTCAATGCTTCAATTATCGCCCCAGATAGTTTATAAGATAGATTATAAGAAGCTTAACCTATACCTGAAAGCTGGCCCTAATCTTATGATTGTCAATAATGATGTTAAATTAGATCATGTTTCATGGACTGTTGATCAAGGCGGTTGGTCTCCCCAAAACCATATTGAGGCAGAGTATAAAATGAACGGTGATTTTTGCATTGGACTTCAGACTTCTTGTGGAGTGGAGCTCTCTTTATCCAAAAATATTAATTTCTTTGTGGAATTTTTAGCTGTCAATACGACCTATAAGTACAAAGAAGCTGAAGTTGTGAGATATGATGTTGATGG
>JBAYAD010000335.1:0-2932 GCA_041669965.1 Selenomonadaceae bacterium | reverse complement strand
TTCTCATCAATAACAGTACCAGCGTCCTTATGTATGGTTTCAATTGTCTTACCATCACGAATCACTGTGATATTATCCGCTACGCGAATAACTTCATTTAATTTATGGGAAATCATAATACTTGTAATTCCCTTTTTTTTCAAACGCAGTAGCAAATTTAACAACGTATTACTTTCTTCTTCATTTAATGCTGATGTTGGTTCATCAAGGATCAACAGTTCAACATCCTTGGCAATTGCCTTGGCAATCTCAATCATTTGCTGCTTACCAACGCCAAGATCACCGACAAGATGATTAACATTTTCATGCAGCCCTATCATTTCCAAATATTTCATGGACCGCTTCTGTGTTGTATCCCAATCAATAACATTACCAATGCTAAGATTTTCATTGCCGATAAAAATATTTTCTGCAATGGTTAACAATGGGATAAGTGCCAGTTCCTGATGAATTATAACAATTTTTTTATGTTCACTTTCACGAATATCATGAAACTTACATACTTCGCCCTTATAGACAATATCTCCCGAATAACTACCAAAAGGATATACTCCTGATAAGACATTCATCAACGTTGATTTTCCTGCACCATTTTCACCACAAAGCGCATGGATTTCCCCTTTTTCAATAATAAGATTAACATCATCCAATGCCTTGATTCCGGAAAAATCTTTTGTAATATGGCGCATTTCCAATAATGCTTCAGACATATATGCATTCACCCCTTTCTAAAACAGACCGGAAAACAGAAACGTTACTATTATCCGGTCTATTCAAGAAACTATTCTTTTACTTTAAGCCTACCTGATCCTTTGTGTAATAGCCAGAATCAATCAATGCGCTCTGGACGTTATCTTTATCAACCGTTACCGGCGTGCAAAGATAGGACGGAACGATAAGTTTGTGATTATTATAAGACGTCGTATCATTGACTTCCGGTTCCTTGCCTTCCAAAACCGCCTGTACCATTGATACACATTTGTCAGCAAGAATACGAGTGTCTTTAAATACTGTCATTGTCTGTTTGCCTGAAAGAATATTCTTTGTTGCCATAAGCTCTGCATCCTGTCCAGTAATAATTGGCCAGTTCGTACCAACCTTGTATCCGGCTCCCTGAAGAGCTGCTGATATACCATAGCTAATGCCGTCAAATGGTGAAATAACTGCATCGAGTTTTTTGCCATTACCATAATATCCTGAAATAATATCTTCCATGCGTTTCTGTGCTGTTTCCTGAGACCAGCGAAGCGTACAAATCGAATCAAAGTCAGTCTGACCAGATGGTACAACAAGCTGACCATTCGTAATATATGGCTGTAAAACTTCAAACAAGCCGTCGTTCAGGAAATGAGCATTGTTGTCATCCGGAGATCCTGCAAAGAATTCAACATTATAAGGTCCTTTGCCTTCCTTCAAACCGAGCTTCTTTTCCACATATTTACCAATTTCTGTTCCGACACCTTTATTATCAAAAGTTGCATAATAAGAAACACTATCTGTATCCATAAGCAAACGATCATAAGCAACAACCGGAATCTTATTCGCTTTTGCCTGTGCAAGCACATTGACAAGTGCACTTGAGTCAATAGATGCGACCACAAGGCAATTTGCGCCATTTGTAATCATATTTTCAATTTGGGAAACCTGCGCCTGTACATCATCTTCTGCATACTGCAAATCTACCGTATAACCAAGCGCCTCCAGCTTTTGTTTCATATTCGATCCATCCTGAATCCACCGCTGTGACGACTGCGTCGGCATTGCTACACCAATTCTTTTACCGTTGGATGCAACCTTTCCGCTTGAAGATGAAGTTCCTGCATCTGTATCGCCACAACCTGCAGCCATAACCATCATTAAACCAGTCAATAAGATTGCAAAAATTTTTTTAAGCTTCTTCATTTTTTCCCCTCCATAAAATTACTATAAAAACAGTGCCCCTTGATCGATACAAACTGCCTATGCTCCTTCCTTTATTAATTTGTTTGATATTATCATACAACTTGGTTTCCCACTCTTCGATATTATCATACAACTTATTGAATAATTTTTCAATAGTTTTTTTATAAAAAATTACAAAAACTTTCTCAAAACAAAATATTCAATTTATTTATCATCTGCTTTTTATAAAAATGATAATATAATGAGTAACTTATTGCTTTTATGACATATATTGTAAAAAGAAACACGACTGATCACGAAGAATCAGTCGTGTTTCTTATTTTTTCATTTGTCTGTTCACTTAGTTAAGTTGTACTTCATTTTTATCATTTTGTTCTTTTTCCACTTTACCTGTAAGAAGTTCCTTGCCACAGTGCTTAACAACGAGAATTGCAAGCGTCATAAGCGAAATTGCAATAATAAGCTGCAAACCATCAATCATAAATACAAAGCTGCCTGCCCCTATCTTAACAAAGATTCCATAAACCGACATGATAAGTGCCGTAAACGTAACACAAAACATTACTCCCATCGGTACATAAAGCATCCATCCCTGGCGTCCTGTCGTACGAAGAAATACGGCAAGCGCAATAAGAACAAGTGCACAAAGCAACTGGTTTGCCGCCCCGAAAAGCGGCCAAACATTCATGTACCCACCGAGACAAAGCAAATACCCAGAAAATAACGTGAGAATCGTCGAAAAATATTTATTCGTACAAATGCGCTGGATGGAAGACATTGCTTCGCCTTCTTCCGGCATAAAAAGTTCCTGAAATGACATTCGGCCGATACGAGCAACTGAGTCAAGCGATGTAAGAGCCAGTGCAGATACACACATTGTCATAATGCAGGCTGCTACATCATGCGGCAAACCAAACATTGAGAAGAAGCCTGCCACTGCTGAAGAAAAAATTTGAAACGGTGTCCCCGCCGGCAGAGCACCATCTTTTGCAACAGAACAGACAATTACAAGCGCAACGACACCAAGCAG
>JBAYAD010000334.1:0-2972 GCA_041669965.1 Selenomonadaceae bacterium | reverse complement strand
TCGATAATCTTTCCTCTGGTGATTAACGAAGATCGTACTCCAGGTCTTATTTCTCCTCCCGGAATAATAATTTGCCCGTTCCACCAGAAAGCATGTGTAGTTACTTGAGTCATTCCGGGTAACTCACCAATTTTTTTAAGTTTACCTGTTATGGTATTGAAGAGATACACATCTTTGCAAAATCCTGGGTGATTAATCATATTATGCACCTTTTGCTTTTGAGCTTTTTCTCGTTTTCCCATAGTTTTTGCATGCAATGATGCGTCAATCAGCCGTTCTGTTTCATTGAAAATGATTCCTTTATCACCACCAAAAAGTAAAATATAGCGGTCCTGGTAAGCCAGCCCTGTGCCCGTTGCGAAACCAAAAACGTCTTCATCTTCCAACTGAAGCTGCCCCACTTGTTCCCACTTATTCTTTGATTGACTGAATTTCCAAATAGCACTTAGGAAAGTTGATATAACACCTGTCCGAGTTCGTCCGCCCAGTACATAGATACATTCTTCTATTCCGTCCGACTGTGCAATCACCACGGCATGTGACAAAGACACCGGCAGTTCTGGCAATAACTTCCATCCTGCTGCTATTTTTTTTAGGTCAAGGGCAAAAAAATAGCTAGTTGCACCAATCGAATCAAGGCCCCCTGCCAAAAAGACAACAGAGTCGATCATCGCTGCACCGCTATTGGATAAGGCAACCGGCAGAGCCGGGAAATTGGAGAATTGTAATTTTTTGTTTTGAACTGAAAGCAAAAAGACCTGATCAATAGGGTTATTTGCTGTTTCGCCTCCAATACTCAAAATGCCTTTATTTGTACTAATACAGGCACTGTAAGCGATTGGAGTCAGCAACTTTCTGCTTGTTTTCGACCATTTGTAAAGTCCATCTTTTTTCTGATGCAACACATAAACCAAGTTATGGTATTTTTTAGTACCGCCCATCCATGGCATCGCATCTTCAAAGTTTGAACCGCCACCAACAATGGGTTCATTTCCGTAAGCTCCGGTAACCGGGCCAGCCAATCCATATTGAATAGTCATTTCGTTCGCTGGAGGAATAACTGCCAGTGTATCCCATTTTATATCCATCTTGTCATTTTCGATTGTTTTAGGATTATTGCAGGCCAGTAGAAACAATCCTGCAATAATCCCGAATGTACAATTTTTCACATCCTAAAATTTTGAGAATAAGTCTTCCATATCCAATGCGCGAACATCGGCTTCAAACGATTTGTATGCTTCTGCTGTCATATTCTTTACCGGCAAACGGAACTCTCCGCACTCCAAACCAATATAACGCAAATAAGCTTTCCCAACAGCAATACCTCCATATTTATCCAATAGGCGAATCATGTCAATCGATTGTTGCTGTAATTTGCGGGCATCTGCAAAGTTTCCTTCATCATAAGCTTTAATCAATTTATGGTACAGTGGAGCAGCATAGTTGAAGGTACTTCCAACACCACCACGTGCTCCCAAAATCAAGGCCGAAAGCAAGTTTTCATCTCGTCCCCACAACATATCGTATTTACCGTTTTTAAAGCTCCTACAGCTTAGGAAATCCATAAAATCTTCGTGCGTATATTTAATACCCACTAAATTCGGAATTATTGAATCTGCTGCCTGCAGAAAATCGAACATAGACAAGTTGCAGCCAGTTAGCACTGGAATGTGGTAAAAGTATACCGGCATGTTTGGCACTGACTGAGCGATTTTGCTACAAAACTTGGCCAAATCCTTAGCTGACCCCGGTTTAAAGTAAAAAGGAGCCAGAATGGCAATTGCATCTACTCCAACATCCTGAGAATGATGAGCTAACTTAATACATTCTTGATAAGAAGTTCCGCCAACTAAGTTAATTAGTTTCATGGGCGTGTCATCTTTCTTTTTCTGTTCTGCCCATACTTCAGCTTGTTGCATACGCTCTGCGGTGCTTTGCGAAACACCTTCGCCGGTGCTGCCATTAATAAAAACTCCTGCTATTCCATTTTTCTTCAAAAAATTGTAATAAACAGGTATTACCGACAAGTTCAATTCGCCATTTTTTTTCATTGGTGAGAATGGAGCTGCTATCAATCCTTCAATTTTATTGATCATTATACTCATAATTTATATGTTTATATTAGTTAATTATTAATTATTTTTTGTTTATAAATACTCTTGTATCGTCATAGCCCACAACAGGTAACCTTCCCCTTCAAGGTGCAATCCATCATTCGTATACCGAGGATTCATATTATTATTGTTTTCATTTTTAAATTTTGAAAACAGATCGATAAACTGGGCTGAAGTATGGACACACCAATCTTTTAGTTTTTGATTAATCCAGAGAATATCTTCGGTCTTAGAGCAATGACTAGGGAATTTCCCAAAGTTTGGATTTACCGGCAAAAGACTTTGAATGTATACTTTTGTTTTGAGAGAATTTACCTGAATCTGCATAGCAATTTTGCAAATGTTGCAGAAGACCGTGTCCTTCGAAATTCCTCTTGCCAGATCGTTAATACCGATTAACAGAAATATTTTTGCTGGTTGTGATTCTGTCACTTCATTTAAGCGAAAAAGAACTCCCTCAGTACCGTCACCGGTAATTCCCCGATTTTTTATTTTTTTATTGTGGAATATCTCGGCCCACTCACAACCGTCGATAATGCTATTCCCAAGAAAGATGATTTCTTTTTTGGTATTGGGAAGATTCTCGAACAGCGTAAGTTTTTGTTCGTAATAAGTGGATTGAAACGACTTTTTCGTTACCTGCGCCTTTAGGGCAGGTGAAACAGAGAATACTAAAACGATTATTAATATAACTTTTATATCAATCATTATTTTTAAATTTATTTTGTAACACGCACTATTTTTGCTACTGTGCGCATTGTATTTCGACTGAAAACTTAAAATCTTAAACCTCCTTAATTGTAACATTATCGTCTAAAACCGGCACAAACTTGAAAATGTGTTTACATGTATCTTTTC
>JBAYAD010000333.1:0-2975 GCA_041669965.1 Selenomonadaceae bacterium | reverse complement strand
TTGCTGCAGCAAAATGCATCCCCACTTTAGCACAACCATACATGAGTGAATTCGTCATGTTATTGCCATCACCGATATAGGCAAGTTTCAATCCCTTGAGATTTTTTCCCTTGTGCTCCTGAATTGTCAAAAGATCCGTAAGAACCTGACACGGATGCAAAAGATCTGTAAGCGCATTAATAATTGGTATATCCGCATATGCAGCAAATTCCTCTACATCACGATGTGCAAAAGTACGGATCATGATGCCGTCAAGGTAGCGTGATAATACACGTGCCGTGTCCTTAATCGGTTCGCCACGACCAATCTGCAAATCGCGGTCAGATAAGAAAAGAGCCTGCCCCCCTAACTGATACATACCCGTTTCAAAAGAAACGCGCGTACGGGTTGATGCCTTTTGGAAAATCATCCCCAGTGTCTTCCCCTTGAGAAAGTGATGCTCAATACCCTCTTTTTGCTTTGTTTTTAAAATTTTTGCCAAATCAAGAACTTCTGCCACTTCATCGACCGAAAGATCATGTATGGACAATAAATCTTTCCCTTTCAACATTTGTAAAACCTCCAAATAGTATAAACGTACAATGAATCACCGCTGTTTATTATACTATAAATAAATATACAATAAAAGCACTTGTTCTATGCATTTTGAATACAATTTTATTTTGCGTATTGGGGTAAAACTTTTTCCATGATTCCGATAAGCTCGTCGACATTTTCCTTTGTGGTAATAAGCGGTGGTACAAAACGCAGCACGTCACCAGCGGTGCAGTTGATAATCGCACCGTATTTTAAACATTCATCAACGATTTCACGGCCCGGCTTCGTAAGCTGCATTCCAAGAATAAAACCTGTCCCGCGAACTTCCGTAATAAGCCCAGGATACTTTTTCTTAAAGGCTTCAAGCTTGCTTTTGAGATAGGCACCAATTGTCTTTGTGTTTTCCAGTAAATGATCGCTGACAATCGTATCAAGTACAACATTAGCCGCTGCACAGGCAAGTGGATTACCCCCGAAGGTCGTCCCATGATCACCAGCATGAAAAGCCGCTGCAACGGCATCTGTCATGATAAATGCGCCAATAGGAACACCGCCGGCAAGCCCTTTGGCAAGTGTTACAATATCCGGCTTCACACCGAACTGTTCATAAGCAAAAAAAGTACCCGTACGACCAATACCACACTGAATTTCATCGAAAATAAGTACCGCATGATACTTATCACAGAGTTTTCTTACCTTTTTGAGGTAATCATTTTGGGGCATATGTATGCCGCCTTCACCTTGGATTGGTTCAAGCATTACAGCACACGTCTTATCACTTATGAGCTTTTCCAGCTCATTGATATCGTTATATGTAACATACTCAAACCCCCCCGGCAAAGGCCCGACACCCTCCTGATAGTGCGGCTGACCTGTCGCAGTCAGCGTTGCAAGTGTACGTCCATGAAAACTATGCCATGCACTGATAATCTGTGACTTCTCCGGATCGATTCCATGCGCATACTTACGAGCTGCTTTGATAGCACCTTCATTTGCTTCTGCTCCAGAATTTCCAAAAAACACTTTATCCAGCCCACTGAGCTTGACAAGCTTCGTCGCTGCATCAATTTGTACCTGTGTATAGTAGAGATTTGAGCAATGAATCATTTTGCCAGCCTGATCAGCAATTGCCTTCACAAGTGCCGGATGTGCATGCCCAAGAACATTTACGGCAATGCCACCAAGATAATCAATATATTTTTTACCATGTGTATCATAGACATAGATACCTTTCCCATGGTCAAGAACGATCTTATACCGGGCAAATACCGGAAGATAATTTTCTTTATCTTTTGCATAAATTTCTTCATCTGTCATATCTATATTTCCTCCAAACTTTTTAACGAACAACTTCTGTCCCAATACCCTGCGGTGTAAATATTTCAAGTAGAAGCGAGTGATCAAGCCGCCCATCAATAATATGCGTCTTGCCTGCACCAGCTTCGAGTGCACAAAGGCAGGCTTCTACCTTTGGTATCATTCCACCTGCAATAATACCATCTTTAATATATTTTTTTGCCACATCCTGTGTAAGTGTTGAAATAAAGGTATTCTTGTCGTGATAGTCCTTGTAGATTCCCTCTACATCTGTAAGCAGCAGGAGCTTTTCGGCCTTAAGTGCTCCAGCGACCTCAGCCGCTACATAATCCGCATTGATATTGTAGCTTTCTTTGTTTTTACCAACACCAATAGGTGCAATAACCGGAATATAGTCCTGATCAAGCAAATCATTCAGAATATCTACATTTATTTTTTCAACTTCACCAACAAAACCAATATCAACCTTTTTAACGATATCACCTTCATGGACGGTTGCCAGCTTCTTATGCGCACAAATCAGATTTGCGTCTTTACCGCTGAGTCCGACAGCTCGTATGCCACCATGATTCAACAAACTCACAATATCCGAATTGACCTTACCGACAAGTACCATTTCAGCAATCTCTACAGTTTCCCTGTCCGTAACACGAAGCCCGCTGACAAACTCAGACGACTTGCCAACCCGTCTCAGGAACTCTGTAATATCCGGCCCACCACCGTGGACAATAACCGGCCTTATGCCAACATATTTCATAAGTATAATATCCTGTATAACTTTTTTCTTGAGATCATCATTAATCATGGCATTACCACCATACTTTATGACGATCGTCTTACCATAGAACTCCTGAATGTACGGTAATGCTTCTACGAGAATCTCCGCTTTATTTTCTGCCGCAAACATCAACAGATCCCTCCCATCAGGTATGATACTCTCCATTAATTTTCACATATTCGTAGGTAAAATCACATGACCATACTGTAGCTTCTTCTTTACCAATACCCATGTCAATATCAATAACAATATCATGCTCTTCCATGACATTACGCAGAGCTTCTTCATCGATTTCAGCTCCAACACCATTTGCATAAACTGTCACTGATCCAAATTTTACAAC
>JBAYAD010000332.1:0-2984 GCA_041669965.1 Selenomonadaceae bacterium | reverse complement strand
CTCTCTGAATCAGCCATCTGTTTTATTTCGCTTAAAAATAAGTCTGAATGGCGCTTCAACAATACTTCTAACAATTCCTCCTTCGATTTAAAGTAATAATAAAGCATACCTTTTGCTACGCCCATTTCTTTAGCAACTACACTGATTGTAGTTTTACGATAGCCCCTATTGATAAAGCATTTTTGTGCAACATCTAAAATTTCATTTATTCGAATTTCAGGATCTTGCGGTGTTCTTGCCATACAAAGTCACATCCATCAACTATAATTTGACCACGATCAAATTATAGTTGATGGATGTGACTTTGTCAACAACTTCCAGTCATGAATTCAATTATGATTCGTATTCCTTTTCCTGCCATGTAAAGCCAAGACATCTTTTTTTCTAATGTGTCCAGTTTTTTAACGCATCATTTTCCATCTGCAGAGAATATTTTTCGTGCTCCAGTTAAGCACTACAGCCTCTAAGTTCTGCCTCCGAAGTTTGCGTTCTATAATTCTTTAACTTTATTCGAAATTCATACCAGATGTTTTCCAAATATGCATGCTGCAACTTTTATAAAATCACTTAGTTCTTTTTTCTTATTTGATTTGTTCCATGCTAAGCCGTAAGATATCATTTCCGTAATATCCAGTGGAATTGTACAATAATATCGATCGGTTGGTGCTACAAAACTTGGCATAAAGGCAATCCCCATATTTCCTTTCATCATTGTGGTACAAATTATTTCCGAATCGCAAAAAAGTGTGGGTGCATCAGGACATAGCTGCTGGATTTTATTCTGCACACGTGCCATTTCAGGCGGACATTTAATAGGATCAAGCAAAATTAATGTCTCATTCTTTAAATCTTCAATTCCAATGAATGTTTTTTTTGCAAATATATGATCCTTAGGAATCACACATACAAAAGTACTTTTCAAAAGCTGACAATAGGATATCTCCGAATATGACTTGATATTTTCTTGTACCGTGAATATAATATCGCTCTTCTGATCAATAATGGATTTCTTACACTCCTTATAATCAGCATGTTTTATATAAAAATGAATATCGGGATAGTTTATTCTATAATAAGATAATATTTCAGGCATCATTTCCTGTTCAAGCAGTGTTCCTTCATAACAGATTGATAGATTTGTTTTATAATTTATTGCATAATTTTTCGCCTTTGATATAGCAATGTTCGTTTTTGTCAAAACATCCTTCATATCCGCATAAAAAGATACACCGGCAGGTGTCAGTGTTACATTCCTTTTATTTCTAATAAATAACTTAAATCCCAATTCAGTTTCTAATGTTTTAATTTGTTGTGAAACTGCAGGTTGACTTATATATAACAATTCAGCCGTCATATTAAAATTCAATGTTTCGGCCAATTGGACAAAACATTCGATTTGTCTAAAATACAAAAAACCGCCTCCACTTTTAATAAGCATCTTTTATTAATCATAACAGTTTTCAATTTCATTTTCCAGTGAGAAACTGCTATATTTATCTTATAATAATTTTTATAAGGAGGACTTACAATGAAGTATATCGTGACCGGATGTGATGGAAAACTTGGTGGCAGAGTCGCTGAAAATATGTTAGAGCATATATCTCCAGAAGAACTGATTTTTACCTGTCTTTTTTTAAATCGATTAAATCCCGAAAAGAAAAAACGCTGGGAACGTTTAGGCGTCAATGTCTCACAAGCCAATTATGACAACGTAGAAGAACTGGTAAACGCTTTTGAAGGTGGTGACAGACTTTATATTGTATCTGCTGTAACAATTGGCGAAATTAGAATACAGTAACACAAAAATGTAGTAGATGCCGCTGTCAAAGCCGGTATAAAACATATAACATACACGTCTTTTCTTGGTGCAAGTAATCCTGCGTATGAACATGTATATGTTACTCCGGACCATACTGCTACAGAAAAATATATCCGTGAAAAGCATGAAGAGACAGGGATTTCCTACAATTTCATGCAGGACAATCTCTATATGGAAAACTATCTTACAACATCAGTAATGCTTACACTTATGTCTGAAAATAAATGGTACACAACTGCTGGTGAAGGAAAAGCAACCTTTGTTCCAAAGGATGATGTTGCCAGATTAGCTACTGCATTGTTACTGGGAAAAGGCGAAGACAATAAAACCTACCTGGCCTGTGGCAGAGAATCTGTTTCGCAGAGAGATATTGTGACACTGATTAGCGAATTATCAGGAAAAAATATTGAATACTGTCCTGTAAGCCATGCTGAATTTTTTGAATATCTTGATTCTATGCATATTCCAAGAACTGCTACAGGCGACTATTCCCAGTCACCTGTTCCATGGTGTGGAAATGACATGGTCACAAATGAGGCAAGTATCGCAGAGGGTTTAATGGATGTACCGTCTAACGCTATTGAACTTCTTACAGGTCAAAAGCCAAAAACAGCACGAGAAATTGCCAAAAATTATAGTTATATCTGGGAAAAAAATGTCACAAACTGGAAAGACATTGTGTAAATCTGCCTAAACCTATAACCGGCTTCCAATTTTTTGAAAGCCGGTTGTTTTTCGAAAATATATAGCTGGATTATAATATTGTAAGGGTATAATAAAATAGTGTAATCGGTTCCACGAGAAGACCTTTCTTTTGATATATTTGCTTGCTTTGCATATATATGAGGGTCTTCTCTATTTTTTTCAACTTGAACCTATTTTACCGAGAAATATCATACTTCATTCGATTTTTCTTCAGCACAGGGTTGTAAACCACTTCTCATTCAAAAGTCCCCCGGACTATCACCTGACCGTCCGCAACCATATGCTGTCCCCGCGCCCAAACATGCCGCAGCCTGAAGTCTTCATCGACAATCGTAAAATCAGCATCCATACCTGCAGCGACCTGCCCTTTCTGCGGCAGCTTCAGCACACGCGCTACATTGCTCGTAACAATCTGGACAGCTTGTTCCGGCGCGATGCCTTCTTTTTTCACCATATCGCG
>JBAYAD010000331.1:0-3006 GCA_041669965.1 Selenomonadaceae bacterium | reverse complement strand
TTGCATTTCTTGGCATAGCCATTTCAAACTTTGTATTCAGAATTGACAGTTTTATCATTTCAAGAAAGTCATCATTCACTACCGGTGACATAGATAAGACAGCTTTTTTCAATTTTGAATATTCCGGTGCGGCGAAGCCGCCTGTCCGGCCATAAGGGAACCGCATGACCGGAACAAGGGAACCGCCGAAATTGCTTACTCGCTTAGCATTTTATCTAAGCCATATATTTGTCTCATAGACTGATCCTTGGATGGATCAACTGGTTCGATGTTAATTTTATACGCATCATGAACTATTCTATCCAGGATTGCATCCGCTAACGGACTATCGATTCCGCCAAGCTGTTCATACCATCCATCTGAAGAATACTGAGAACAGAAGATGGTAGAAGATTTCTTCCTGCGTCTTGAAAGTAATTCAAAGATATCTTTCTGCTCATTATCTGTTGGCTTTAAAAGAAGCCATTCATCGATGACCAACAAAACGGGGTTGGTGTACTTTGATAATGCTTTCCGATAAGTTCCATCATTTCTTGCTATTTCAAGATCCAAAAGCAAGTCGGGTAGACGCACATATTTCGTTTTGTAGTAGTGCTTGCAGGCTTCCATCCCAAAAGCACAAGCCATGTAAGTTTTTCCACTGCCTGTCGCACCAGTGACAAATAAGTTATGGTGTTCAGTGATATATTCGCAGGTTGCCAGCCTTCTGATCAGGTCTTTATTTAGCTTGCGTCCAGATGTAAAGTTTATATCCATGATACTAGCATCTGACTGGTCAAATTCAGCGCCCCTAATCAGTCTTTTCAGACGATTGTTTTTGCGGCTACAGTATTCGACGTCAACAAGCATTCCGACACGATCCTCAAATGGTATTTCATCCATTTTTGAATCCTTCAGTTGGATGCGCAGTGCATCTGCCATTGCGGTAAGGTGCATTTCCATTAATTTATCAAACGTACTTTGGTTTATCATTCGTTTTTACCTCCATAATAGCTGGCCCCTCTTGTGAGACCATGACTGTTGTGCGCGTGTTCGGTTCTAGGCTGTTCCGGTTCTGATTTGTCTTGACCGGTTGAAAGTATATTTTTTATACTTTTGTAGCTGGGGGATGCCGTATATAATAACGATTTTTGGCATGCAGCTTCAAGCCTTTCCACAGAATATTTATCTGCAAGTTTCAAAACACCCATGCAGCCTCGATAATTCTGTTGTTCCACACGACTAGAGGTAAGAATTGCATCGATTACCTTGTACGTATTGATTCCTATGTTTTTAGCCCATTTACGGAACCTGTCGCCATTCCATTCCAGATATTGCTGATGGTCTTCAGGCATATGTTGTACGATGGTGCTATACTGTCCCGGACGGCCATAAAGGCGCCTATGGGACGCAATGCGATTGTGGTTATAGAATACTTCAATCGTTTTATCTGTTACCCGGACATCGACCTTTCTTCCTATGTATTCAAAAGGAATCGAGTATAGCATCTTGTCCACAGATATGTGATAATTGTACTGAACAGTGGCTTGTTTCCATTCCGCTAGTTCGTACGGGGTAGCAGGTAAGTTTGTCAGCAATGGCAGTTCTTCGTCGCGGAAGAGGCTTAATCGGCTGCCCTCTTTTTTCTGGAAATCACGAGAGTTATACGCCGCAAGTTTTTCTCTGATTGCGCGATTTAATTCAGCGAGAGAAAAGAACTGTTCATTTCTTAGCGCTGCAGTAATCCAAGTGGATACATTACCGACAGAACCTTCTACACTTGGTTTGTCTTTTGGTTTTCTGACTCTAGCGGGAATGATGGCGGTGTTATAATGCTCAGCCATTTCATGATAGACAGTGTTAATCTGCTGATTGTACCATCCACCATTGTGAATAACTGCAGTCTTACAGTTATCAGGAACCAGTATTCTTGCCGTTCCACCAAAGAACTGATACATGTGAACATGTGCCTTAATCCATGCCTGCTGTCTTTCGTTAATAAAAGCTTCCACGTAGGCATACTGGCTATACGTCATGACACCTACAAAAAGATAGGCATCTGTTAGTTCACCAGTATCCGAATCAATGATATGGGCTGGATCACCTGCCCAGTCAACCTCAACCTGTTCTCCTGGTTTACGGTTGATGTGCATCGTTGCACGACGTTTTTCTTCCTCTTGTTGAAGATAATAACAGAATTGCGAATACATAAGTGCTTCTTCGCTGTTAAGACGACAGTCCTCCATGTATTCTGTCCACAAGAGTTTTTTACTCACACCATTTTTAAGAAGTTCCTTGTGAATGTAAGCATAATCAGGCATCCGTTTTTTCTTTGCAGTCTGATTATTTTTGGGGAACATAAGCTCCTCCATTACAGCATCTGTCTGTGTGTCGGCTAACGGCCATGAAATATTCATTTCTATGGCACGTTTTAAGACTTTATGGACTGTTTTCTTGGAGACATTGCTGCTGTAGGCAATGTTCTGCTGGCTAAATCCAAGACTATGAAGTCTAAGGATTTCCCGATATTTGGTCATATATGTTGACCTCCTTATAACGTATTTACACCATTGGTGCATAGATACATTATAAAGAGAAAATATCTTTGGTTTCCACTACCGGAATCGCGGTTTCCTTTTTTCCGGAACACCGGTTTCCAAAACCCGGACAGGTGGTGTAAAATGTTCCGGATTACTCATCTTTTTCATGAAATGTCCTCCTTACATAATCAAGTAACAAAAAAACACCAGCTTATGCCGATGCTAATATAAAGTGCTAACGCACTGGATATTTAATTTAATATGAATTCAAGTTTACTTCGCGACATCATGTCGCGAAGTTCATTCTCCTTTTGACATTAAAATAAGCCTATTGTTTTTAACAACAGACTTATTTTAATCCCTAAATTTGATTACTTTTTGATTACTAATCATGCAATAAAATAGATACTTTTTCCCTTTCTATAAAATAATTTTTAATTTCTAAAAAGTCCTCAAAGCCTTATAAATACTGCATTCCTTCGTTCTT
>JBAYAD010000330.1:0-3011 GCA_041669965.1 Selenomonadaceae bacterium | reverse complement strand
TGTGAGGGAAAAGCATATCAATCACGTACTGTGAATGAAAACCGAGTGGAAAGTGAAGACATCATGAAGATGTCCAAATTGACCAGAGTCATACTGGATGGGACAGACTATCAAAACATACAAAAAAAACGCAGAGAAAACTTTCAATATGCGGATTCTCTGTTCCGAAATTTCAATTGTTTATCTCCAGATCAATTCAGTGACACGTTCTGTGTACCAATGGTTTATCCCTTTCTAGCCGAATCCAATGATTTGCTTGGCGTCTTACAAGCGAACAAGCACTTTCAAGGGCATTGGTGGAGCTACCTGCTAGACGAAAACAGCAGTAATTCTGTTGAATATTGGCTGTCGAGGTATATCATTCCAATTACCATAGATCAACGCTACGGAAAAGAAGAGCTGGACTTCCTGTATCAGATTGTTACAAAGACATTGAAACGCAAGTAAGCAAACCTCGTCCAAAAAGTCAATCACTATTTTTAACCGCGAAAGACACGAAAAATACAGAAGACAAGGTTAAGAGGGAAAACACATTTTCTAGACGGACTTTAACGATCAACTGCAAAGGACCCAATATGACAGAACAAGATTCAAGCAAAAAGATATTTTGTATCGTTGCCACGAGCGGTATTTCGTTGATTAACTTCCATGGCGTTTTTATCAGTGAATTAGTAGCTCTTGATTTTCGCGTCGTCTGTATTTCCATAGAGCCCGATGCTGAAATAGGCAAAGAAGTCCGGGCACTGGGAGCCGAATACAGGCAGATTGCCGGTGATAGAACTGGCATCGGGGTATTCAGCGGCATCAGGATGATTGCTGCGTACACAAAGTTTTTCAAGTCACTAAAGCCGGATTACTGTTTTTTATATATGAGCAAGCCCATTGCGTTTGGCGGAATTGCTGCAATCCGAAGTAAAGTGAAACACATCAATATTTTGGTTAACGGGCTGGAAAATGCCTACTATAGAACAGGTTTGAAGGATGTCATTGTACGCTTGGTTATGTCAAACTTCTATCGCCATGTTGCAAAACATGCCGATAATATCTTCTTTTTGAATCCAGATGACCGGAATTATTTCTTTTCCCACAAAATGCTTTCCAAGGACAACGGCACCGTGGTTCCTGGTGACGGTGTTGATATGGAACACTTCGCCAGAACTGACTTGCCCAAGGAACCGGTTATCCTTATGACTGCCCGCTTGCTATGGAGCAAGGGAATAAGAGAATTTTTAGAAGCGGTTAAAATCGTCAAGCAAAAAAATCCTGCTGTGAAAGTCCTGCTGGTTGGTGGACTGGACGACAATGATGAGGCATTGGGCGAAGAGGACTTAGAACGATATATCAAGGAATATGACATCGAGTATTGCGGTTTTGCCAGGGATGTCCGACCATATTTGCATCGTTGCTCGATTTTTGTTCTGCCCTCCTATCATGAGGGCTTGCCACGCAGTGTTATCGAAGCAATGTCAGTTGGCAGAGCAATCATAACCACGGATGTTCCCGGGTGCAGGGAAACCACAGAAAATGATGTGAATGGTTTCATCGTGCCAGCCCGTAACAGTACTACCTTGGCTGAAAAACTGCAACTCTTAGTCCGCGATGCCGAATTACGTGAGCGAATGGCAAATAAGTCCTATGAGCTATGCCGCAAGCGCTTTGAAGTCCATAAGGCTAATAGCACCTTATTTCAAAAAATGTTTGATTAAGAAAATTCTATAGATTTTCCAACAATCGACTTTGTAAATAAACATCAGTAAATGATTTCCTATCTTACAATCCTTTTTGTAGCATGGTGGCTTTCAGCAAAAGTTGAAAAGCTACGAATCACTAATGCAAAAGCTGCTAAGAATTATAAAAGAGTATTGATTACTGTACTAACATGCTTCATAGGCTTTCGTTTCAATGTGGGCGCAGACTATTTTGCCTACATCTATGATTACGGTAAATTCCTGGAAAAGTCATACAGTGAGACCCTGTTTAGTTCTGACTTCGCTTTTAAATTAATGGCAAAATTTGGAAGCCTGGTTTATGATTCTCCAACAACAATGTTTTTTTGTGCGGCTTTTCTTTTTGTGTTGCTATTTATCAATACGCTGTATAAGTATTCCGAGCACTTTTCGCTGTCGGTGGTTTTGTTCATCCTTTGCGGAACTTATTTAGAGTCCTGCAACGCGATTCGGCAAAGCATGGCAATGGCAATCATCTTTTCTGGTTACGCTTGCATTCGAGAAAGGACTCTGGGAAAATATATACTTCTTGTTTTGCTAGCTATGGCTTTTCATTCCAGTGCCATTGTGATGCTACCATTGTTTTTCATTCTTTCCTGCCCAGCAAAGCTGAATAAACTTTTATGGCCAATTGGTATTGCACTCTCTATTCTTGTCTCATATAGCGGATTGTTTAATTTTGCAGAAATGATTACTGGCAAAGCGATCAATCTTGAGGAGGTCGCTTACTTTACGACTTCAGTCAATATACTGAGAGTGGCAGTTGCTGTGGCACCTTGTATTCTGGTTCCATTCTTGAAAAAAGGCCAGTATGAAAAGCTGGCTCTACCAATCAACTTGATTATTCTGAATGCTGTGCTGATGTGTGTAACTTCCCAAAGCGCCTATCTGGCGCGTGTCGCCATGTATTCCAATGCTTTTCTATGTTTGGCTCTGCCTAAACTTCTATACAATTTGCGGATAGCAAAAGAATCAATCTCTGGCATAAAATCAAGTATGCTGGTATGCTATGCTATTTTTTGGATATACGGCATTTTTAACAGTGCCGGGCTTTATCCCTATCAAACGATATTCACTTCGCACTGATTAACACGATGGCAAAGATTTCAGTCATTATGGCCGTTTATAATGCCGCTGTGACCTTACGGCAGGCTATTGAATCCATTCAAAAACAAACTTATGATAATTGGGAGTTTGTCATTTGTGATGATGCTTCCCAGGATCAATCTCTTGAAATTTGCCAGGAGTATCAGGCTGCATACCCGGATAAATTCATCATTATCA
>JBAYAD010000329.1:0-3025 GCA_041669965.1 Selenomonadaceae bacterium | reverse complement strand
GAGCAGATGACACATCCGGGCATTACCGGCTGATAAAGCGTTTCCTTCCAACAACTTACCCATAGATTATACAAACAGCAAAAGCCTCCGCGTACGCGGAGGCTTTTGCTATATATAAACTGATTTTGAAGGATAAAGAGATCCGGTGATTTAATAAAAAACGACTGTCTTTATTTTGATATTTGAATTTTTTTTATTTGCCTTTACGCAGGGTGGTAACAGTTTTACCGCCGATTCCCCAGTTATCGGTGTCCACCTCATCGATTACAACTACAGCTGTTTTTGGATTTTTGCCAAGAACATCAACAAGAAGCTGTGTGGCACCTTTGATTAATAAAGCTTTTTGCTCTGGAGTAGCACCCTCTTTGGTTATCTTAATGTTTATATAAGGCATTGTATCATCACGATCCTTTCTGTTTTACAATTTTAATGTAGTATTCAGATTATTATATCATAATAATTAAGCAAAAATAATCTTTTATTAATTAATATTTACTATTTGTTATGGAGGGTTTATAATAATGGTAAATCAACAAATAAAGAGAAGGCATTATGATGAAAAAAGTAGTTTTTATCAGACATGGTGAAAGTATTTGGAATATGAAAAACTTGTTTACAGGATGGACGGATGTTGATTTAAGTGAAAAAGGCAGTGCTGAGGCGAAGAAAGCTGGAGAGATTTTACAGAAGAATGGTTTTTCGTTTGATATAGCATATACATCTTTTTTGAAAAGAGCGATCAAGACACTGCATGACGTTTTAGAAATGATGGATTTGTTATGGATTCCTGAATATAAAACCTGGATTTTAAATGAACGGCACTACGGAGGTCTCCAGGGACTTAATAAGGCAGAAACAGCGAAAAAATATGGAGATGAGCAGGTTCATATTTGGCGGCGCAGTTATGATGTGGAACCACCGCAGCTGACAGAAGAAGCGGCAAACCTGCAGGCGAATGATCCTAAATATAAAGGACTTGCACCCCGGTTATTGCCATTAACAGAAAATCTTAAAGAAACGGTCGCTCGTGTTGTGCCTTTTTGGCAGGAAACCATCGTACCACAGATTAAAGCAGATAAAAAAATTATCATTGCAGCGCATGGTAATAGTTTACGGGCTTTAGTAAAATATATTGATGGTGTTTCCGATGAGGAAATCGTAAAACTCGATATACCAACGGGTATTCCGCTTGTTTACGAATTTGATGATGATTTGAAACCATTGACACATTACTATTTAGAACAATAATATAAGGCAGGAAGACTGTCGCATTAATTAATTAGTTAATTGGTGTGATGGTCTTTTTATTTTTTTGCCAGTCGGATAAATTCCTGCATGGCATGTGTAAGATAGCCGTTTTTTTTGTAGGCGATAAAAATCTTACGGGTGGCACTTGCATCGCGTATTTTATAGTAGACAAGATTCGTATTCGGAGTCCCCAGCTTGATAAGTGAATCGGTGAGAAAGGTTAGGCCAAGTCCCTGACAAGCCATGTGATAAGCGGTCATAAGTTGATTCAGATAAAGACGGACTTTGGGTGTAAAACCGCTGCTCTGGCAAAGATCAAAAGCCCGGCGGTTCATGTCATTGCCTTTGCCAAGCAGCAGAAAATTTTCACTGGCAAAGTGGGATAGTGAAAGACTCGGTGTGTCCTTGTCTTCGTGATGGTCATTTATGATATCCTGTTGTGTGAGCAACGCGAACGGATAGTCTTTATTGAGGGGATTATCTGTAGGTACGGCGAGCATGATGTGATCTTCGAGAAGCGGATAACTCTCATAGAGATGCTCGTCGTAGAGCCCACTGTCGACAATAAGGTCGATTTCCTCGGTGAGAAGCTTGGTATAGAGCTCAGTCGAGCTGGACTCGGTGATGATAAGATTTATGTTAGGATACGTATTAGCAAATGATTTAATAATAGGTGGCAGGATACAGGAAGAGAAGAAGTTTGTGCCGCCCAGCGAAAGCGAGCCGCTCGTGAGACTTGCAAGATCATTGCAGTAGTTCTGCAGGTTTTTCTGTATTGTGAGAATTTGTCCGACGGCTTCAATATAGGCTTTTCCAGCTGGTGTGAGCTGTATGGGTGATGTGCTGCGGTCAAAAAGAGGCAGGCCAAGTTCTTTTTCTACTTTTTTGACTGCAACGCTCAGTGCAGGCTGGGAGATAAAAAGCTTGCGTGCTGCCCGGGAAAAGCTTTTTTCCAGATAGACTTCATAGACGTATTCCATTCCACGCATAAAAAACTCCTTATAGATTATTATTATAAGTATTATATCATTATATGTATTTGATTATACTATAATGGAGTGATATGATCAAGACAGAGAAAGCGACAATCTGTGAATAAAGGAGGAACACCTAATGAAAACGATTGGTATTATTGGTGGAATGGGACCGATGGCCACGGTTGACCTTATGGAGAAAATTATTCAGTCAACAAAAGCGGGCGACGATCAGGATCATATTCATATACTTGTAGACAACAATACGGCGATTCCTGATCGAACAGAGGCAATCCTGCATGGGGGCAAGTCTCCAGTAATGGAGCTGGTGCGTTCTGGGCTTAACCTTGAACGAATGGGTGCAGATGTGCTTGTTTTGGCGTGTAATACAGCACATTATTTTTTACCGCAGGTTCAGCCGTTTTTGCATGTTCCGGTACTTAATATGATTGAAGTAATAGCAAATGAATGTGTAGAAAGCGGTATGTGCTGCATTGGATTATTGGCTTCGGAAGGTACATACGGTTCAGGTATATATAAGAAAGCTTTTGATAAACGAGGGATGAAGCTTTTGCAGCCGGATAAAGCACAGCGGCAGATACTCCATGACATGATTTATCATGGAGTAAAAGCAGGAAATCGTCTGTACGATGTCACAGAGGTTTGTAAAGTGCTTTCTGATATGCGCAGCCGGGGAGCGAAAGCTTTTATCCTTGGCTGTACAGAGATACCGATTGCTGTAAAGATGTATGATATAAAAGAAACCTATATTGACGCAACACGGATACTGGCAGAAAAAGTTG
>JBAYAD010000328.1:0-3066 GCA_041669965.1 Selenomonadaceae bacterium | reverse complement strand
TTATCTGATGTATGGGTAACTAATACATCGCGTTTTTAGCTTTGTTCAGCAAACCCTAAGTAGCCCTGGAGTAGCATGCCTTTATCCGTAAATAGCCACGAATAGTTGCAAAACACCGGAACGATAGTGGGCAGAACGCATTCAAAGTGATTTCTACTTAAAAGAGCTTGAGTATTTTTGCAAATTAAACCCACAAACAGCACAAAAGATTGAATCTTTATGGTTCGGTCATAAATGCGCCGATACTTCCGCCTGTACCTCCGGCTCCGATCACCAGGTATTTCATTTGTGGTTCCTCCGTTATATTCACCCAATCGGCTTCGTGTATTGCTGCACCAGGATTGAGCTAATTTTTGCTTGTTTGCTTTTCTACATATTAATCTTGAAAACTTTATTGATAAAGCGGTGGAAACTATGAGGAAAACCGGCGTTCGGCTGATAAAGAAACACGCAGGAATTCTTGTACTGAAGTCCTAATTTCTTGGCTTGATCAATCACATCAGCATCAGCTGAACCTTGCTGAAACCAAACATGGTTTATCCCCTTTTCCTTGCATATCGCCAGCTGCTCCACAGTAACTTTAGGATTGGTGAAAAATATTACCGCTTGCACCGGGGGTACGGAATCAAGGGAATCGTAACAGGTTTGACCATCAATCTCGTTCACATTGGGGTTAACCGGATAGATACTGTATCCCTGGGATTTTAAATAATTGCAGGCACCCCGGCTGAAAGACTTTGGATTGCCGGATAAACCAACCACTGCAAATTCCCTGAACTTTACAAAGAAGTCTTCCATCATATAGCCTCCCCGTTATATTGCCTTTGTTGCTTTCAAAAATGAACTCCTTCAGGCTCTTGCTGCTGCAGCCTTCAAAGTTTCCGACAATGGCAATTTTCTGTTTTGCATCTAGCAAAACTCCTCCACGCCGATTTTGTCATCCGCGGGTTAAGCTTCCACAAAGTTTATCGGTGCAATTGCGGCATTGCAAGGCTGCATTTGTTTCCTCACAAAATCTTTCGGGATGAAGGATAAAGCATCCTTCCCAGATTAAAAACACCACTACCGCAATAGCGAATATGCTTATCGAATAAACGCCGCGGATAAAAAGCATCGGTGAGAACATCATCAGATGATCCCAGTTAAATATCCGGCAGGTTGTACAGCAGCGATTTTTCATAATCCATACTCGAAAAGGACACCAAAGGAGTACACATAGCAAATCGCAAACATAAAACACAACCGAAATGAGCAGCAATTCCTTTTCTTTTAAGATATTCGCTGCCCATAAAACACCGATTCCGGCAACGAGCATTGCCCAAGCTCCGAGAACCTTTAAGGATTCCCATTCACTTTTCTTAAAAAACGGAATCAGTTCTTTTTTATCAATCAATTCCTTTACAGGCCTATAAAACATCTTGAATTGTTTTAACGAGCCAAGCGGCAAGTACCCCTTTGCTGGTATCAACTGCACGATCATATCGATAACCCATACAAGCCATAGCAAATGCAGCCATGAAAATTTATGAAAAAAGTTGAATCCTATCAAAACATCAAAGCTCTGCGGATAAGCAAAATACATCATGATCGTTAGAAAAAGCACACAAAGCCTAAATACCAGGCGTGCCTGATAGAGTCGTCGCAGCTGTGGTAATTTCATCACATATATAAATCTCCTGTTTAGTCTAATATATTCTAAAAAACCATTTTCCCGGGTGCTGGTACAATTCCTCTGCTCAGTTCATTTATCAGCTTAGTGTATCTCTGCACCAAAAGGGATGAGGCCAAGCTTGGCAAATAACCAGGGCAACAATGGTAATTTGTAATCCTGATTGTATTTTATCAGTTTTGCTATATATTGGCTCTGATAAATTCGCCTTCGACAAACGTATGAATCGTAATGCTTATAATACCCGGTCAAGGGGTCAGTTCCTTAGCTCGTTTAGATTAGAAAAAAGGGCCGTTTTAGATTTTGTGAAACGGGTCCTTTTCATAGTCAGCTAAAAAAGCAAACTTTCCTGACAGGTATAACCAACAATCAGGAGTGTAATCTCACAATCTCTGCATTTGATATCGCCAAAGCCAGATGCTATTGCACATTTACAAGGTATAACGTCTTTCCTCCCACCACCCGAAGGCCACCCTGCCTGATGCTAATTGTTCAGGTACTTCCGGGTTGGATAGAAAAACAGTGAGATTTCCGCCGGGCGCAAAAATATATCTGCCATCTTCCTCAAAAACCTGCGTAGATTCGGGCTCGGTTCTGCGGACAAAAGCCTTGAATCCACCTTTCGGCGTCCCGCTTACATTACTCGCCTTCAGCAGCTGAACTTTAGGTCGCGGAACAGGACGGATCGCCTGATTGGCAGATGTAACCAACGGCTCGGCAACAGGTTTTCCAGGCAGCACTGAATTGAACCAGATCTGTGCCCGGATGGGGGACGCACCCAGTAACTCTGTAATCGTCCAGACATTAACAAACATGAAAATTCCCGAATCAGGCGGATTGAACAAACCTGCCCATGCGCTGGTGTTTTTTCCAAAGGTTAAATCATCTGCATAACCAAGAAAGTACTTGCCTTCAAAGGATTTTGCCAGCGGGTTGGGGATATTGATTGCTTTACTGATATTGGGTTTTTTACTGCTATTTAATTTTTTATTGATATTTATTTTCTTACTAACCAAAGCACACCTCCTATCTATCTGTTAACCAAAGTGATTTATTAAAACCAGCCTCATATATACTACGAAAGATCATATCAGAGGGTGCTTTTATTAACTTTGCTGCTTGTTTTCAGTCTGGCATGTTTCAATCCACGTACCCCTACGAGGAGGCTACCATCAATTATGATCTGATCATCAGTAATAATGCCCGCCTGACTGGCTATCCATTCCCACTGTCCCTTGATATAGGCTTTCATCTTCATAAAACCATATACCCTATTCCTTTTTTGGTTGTGATAAATGATTGAAGTCCCAGTTCTTCCAACTTAAGTCTGACACGATTGACATTGACCGTGAGGGTATTTTAGGGAGGCCACCTTAATTCGTCCGGCTTTATGTTTT
>JBAYAD010000327.1:0-3082 GCA_041669965.1 Selenomonadaceae bacterium | reverse complement strand
CACGGTTTTTTGTACCTGACAGCTGTAATTGACTGGTACAGCCGTTGCATTGTTGGATGGTCAGTCGAGGATACACTTGATACAAGAATGGTCTTAGATGCACTAAAAAAAGCTTTTAAAGTAGCTGCGCCGATCATCTTAAATTCAGATCAAGGGTGTCAATTTACCAGTAATGAATACATCCAGTTCTTGAAAAACAACCATGTTCTGCAAAGCATGGATGGTAAAAGTCGCTGGGCAGATAACATCATGATTGAACGTTGGTTTCGTACTTTCAAGTATGAAGAAGCTTATCTAACGCAATACAATAACATCAAGGAAGCTCGCAAAGCAATCAAGAAATACATCCATACCTATAATTTTATTCGTTGTCATTCAGCTATTAGTAACATTCCTCCAGCCAAAGCTTATTATCCGCAGATGTTACTGGACTATGCTGAATGGTCTGCATGAAGCATCTGATTCATTATAAAAAATTCATTTTTATGTCTTGACAAGGGAGCCACTATACTTGTGAAATTCACGATTAATGCATGATCGTAGAAAACTGCCTCTTGTTTTTAAAATAAAGTGTTGCAGATCATAAAATAATGGAGGTGTGATATGAACAAGCAGAATTTAATGAAACTTGCATCGGACTTTGTTACAAACTCAAAAGATAATTATATTTCAAATGAAATTGCGATGTCTAAAAATGTTATAGGAATGAAGATTTTTGAAACACCAATTTGGGGATTTGCTTCTTCTGATGATGATTACTTTACATTATTAAAAAAGCCCGAAGGAATTGGAGAGCATTTTTTAACCCCAAAAGAATGGTTGCCACAATCAAAATCTGTACTATCATTTTTTTTACCATTTACCGATGTAGTCAAGAACAGCAATAGACGTGAAAAACAATGGCCTTCTGAAGAATGGTTACATGGACGTATTGAAGGTCAAGCATTTATAAATAAGTTATGTATCTATCTACAGGCACAATTGATAAACGCTGGATATAATAGTCTGGTTCCTACTTTAGATAAAAGATTTTGGTCTAAGTCTGCCCTTAATAAGAATACACCACATCCTGAAGCATCATTCACAAGCAATTGGTCAGAAAGACATGTTGCTTTTATTGGTGGACTCGGGACATTTGGATTATCTAAAGGGCTAATAACGTCAAAAGGCATGGCAGGAAGACTTAGTAGTATCATCACAGAATTGTATTTGCCGTCTAGAAAAAGAGAGTATGAAGATATATATGAGTATTGCTCAAAGTGTGGCGCTTGTGTTAAAAAATGTCCAGCTAATGCAATATCTATGGATAAGGGTAAAAATCACATTATATGTTCTGACTTTGGAAATACAATACATGAAAAATACAAGCCAAGATATGGATGTGGAAAATGTCAGACAGGGGTCCCCTGTGAAAGCTGTATACCTAAACACTACAATGATGTAAAATAAACAACATTGCCAATCACCTCGCAAACTTCACTGTTGCCCATCTTATGAGCAACAAGCACAAAATATTCATGTTTTCTCTCGTTTGCAAAAAGATACTTTACATGGCTGAATAAAAACAAAAAATAGCGAGGAGAAAATCTCCTCGCTAAAAATCCACTTTATGTTTTCATACCAACACTTGACAAAAAAACGAAATTGACGAATCAATAAACATCTAACACTAAACGAATAGATTTTTATGTACTCGCAGCCCTTGTAAATCAAGGGCTGTTTCGTTTTTACATAAACAATTCAAGCTGATCACTTTCTGTCATTCCATTAAGACAGCCATGTATACGCAATATTTCAATTGCTGTCTTAGGAATACCTGTACGTTTTTTCAAGTCATCAATAGAGGTGAACAAACCATTTTTGCGCGCTTCAACAATATTTTTAGCAGCCGCTGCGCTGACCCCGCCTAATGCTGCAAACGGTGGTAAAAGTGATTTTCTTAAAATCGTAAATTTTTCTGCATTTGAACGATAGAGATCGACCTTCTCTACACGATAGCCACGTAAATACATTTCCCAAGCAAGCTGCAATACAATTTGCAGATCTTTGTCCTTAAGTGAAAGCTTTGTCTGCCCCTCAAGCTCCGTAAGTCCTTTTAATTTTTCCTTAATTGCGTCTTTGCCTTGCGAAATCAAATTTGCATCAAATTCAGCAGCACGAATGGAAAAATAAGCTGCATAAAAAGCTAACGGATAATGAACTTTACAGAATGCAATACGATATGCCATCATTACATAAGCCGTTGCATGGGCTCTTGGAAAAAGATATTTAATTTTAAGACACGAGGTAATATACCAGTCTGGTATGCCGCCCTGCTTGAGCGTTTCGATAACATCCGGTTTAATGCCACGTCCTTTACGGACATTTTCCATAGTCTTAAATGAGAGTAATGGATCAATCCCCTTGTGAATGAGATACATCATGATATCATCTCTAGCCGATATAGCATCCGCAAGTGTTGAAGTGCCATTACGAATAAGTTCCTGCGCATTATCAAGCCATACATTCGTCCCATGTGAAAATCCACTGATTCGTACGAGATCACTAAAATGCTTTGGTTTCGTATCATCAATCATTTGTCGTGTAAAGCTTGTGCGAAATTCCGGAATACCAAAAGTACCAGAGTTGCTTCCAAGTTCTTCCGGGGATACCCCTAAAGCACTTGTCGAAGAAAAAATACTCATTGTTGCCGGATCATCAAATGGGATCGTTTTAGGATCACGATGTGTAAGATCTTCAAGCATTTTAATTACAGTTGGGTCATCATGTCCTAATATATCAAGTTTAACAAGGCGGCTGCTTATAGAATGATAATCAAAATGTGTCGTAATGGAGGTCGCATTTTTATCATCTGCTGGTCGCTGAATCGGCGTAAAATGATGCACATCCATATTACGCGGAATAACCATAATTCCACCTGGATGCTGCCCTGTCGTGCGTTTAACACCCGTGCAGCCGTCAACAAGGCTGCTGATATAAGCGTTACGTTTTTTTATCCCTTTTTCTTCAAAATATTTTTTAACATAGCCATATGCTGTTTTATCTGCAACAGTCGCAATTGTTCCGGCACGAAATACATTAT
>JBAYAD010000326.1:0-3098 GCA_041669965.1 Selenomonadaceae bacterium | reverse complement strand
ATTAACGCCATGCGGGCCAAACTTGTGGCCCGAATGTTCGCTGTTATAAAAAATGATCAAGATTATACCATAAATCATCCGATTTCTCTTGCGTAAACCATAAGAATAGGGATGACATCCGTCTCTTAGCAGCTAAAAATCTCTGACTATTTGGCCTTAAAATTATTAAAACCGAGCGGATTCTTAAGTATTCAGATTATTTTTGTAACCAAATCGAAAGAATCGATTTTTTATGAATTGGATTGATCGCTGTATGAATCTATAAAAAAGAAGAAATAAAATGTTTAGAGAAATGCGCCGAAAAAGGCAGTTGCTATCCGCAGAAGAAAATATTTCCATTCTTAATGGAATGACATCTGGTGTGCTTGCTGTAATTGGTGATGATGAATATCCCTATGCTGTACCTCTCAGTTATGTGTACCATGATAACAAAATCTATTTTCATAGTGCCACGGTAGGTCATAAGATTGATGCAGTCACCAAAAATAGTAAGGCCTCTTTTTGTGTAATAGAACAGGATAACGTTATCCCTGAAGAATATACGACTTACTTTAGAAGTGTTATTGTCTTTGGCAAAGTTTGTATTTTAGAGAATGATGATGAAAAAAGAAAAGCAATTGAAATATTAGCTGAAAAATATTCACCAAGTCAAGAGGAAGGACGTTTACAGGAGATTGAGAAAGGCTTTAATCATTTGTGTATGATTGAACTATCAATTGAACATATGACCGGGAAGGAGTCTGTCGAACTGGCCAAAACTAAGAAATAAGGGTACTAGGGTCTAACCGCTTTTACGGATGACATCGCTTCAAGCGATGTCATCCGTAAGTCTCTCTCAAAACGGATGTCATCCCTCAAAGGGATGACATCCGTCTGAAATAAATTAAGCTATTTATTTCAGATTGGTACTGAAAAATGCCTCCAACTTGTCAAATGGAATAATGTTTACCATATCGTACAAATCAACGTGATTGGCGTTAGGGATAATCATTAATTCTTTGGGCTCTGCAGCCATTTTGTAAGCATCTTCGCTAAAATAACGAGAGTGTGCATTTTCTCCGGCAATCAACAAAATCGGACGTGGCGATATTTCATTGATGTAAGTCAATAACGGGAAATTCATAAACGACATAGCAGAAGTGGCTGTCCAAGCGCCATTTGAGTTTATCGAACGGGAATGAAAACCACGAGGTGTGCGGTAGTAATTGAAATAATCCACCACAAATTGAGGTTCATTGCCTGTCAGTTTCTCTGGCAAACCACGTGGGCCGGGAGCAGTTTTTCCATTCTCAGCGTCTTTCCAACGTTGTAGCCCCATTTGTTCCAGCATTTTAGTACGCTCTTCAATGGTGAGTTTATCATAATATCCCTTTGCCATCACACGTGACATATTGTACATACTGGTAGTGGCTACAGCTTTTATGCGTTTGTCAACAGCAGTTGCGTTCAAAGCCATACCACCGAAACCACATATCCCAATGATACCGATTCTGTTTCGATCTACGAATGGTTGGATACCCAGATAATCTACTGCTGCACTGAAATCTTCGGTATTAATGTCTGGTGAAGCCACATTGCGTGGTTCGCCTCCACTTTCACCCGTATAAGAAGGGTCAAACGCAAGAGTAATAAAACCACGTTCGGCCATAGTTTGTGCGTACAATCCGGAAGATTGTTCTTTTACCGCACCAAACGGGCCACTAACAGCGAGCGCAGACATCGGTTCATTGCCTCGATTTTTTGGAACATATAAATCGGCAACTAAAGAGATTCCATAACGATTCTTGAAAGTTACTTTTTGACGGGTAACCTTGTCGCTCTGCTTAAAAGTGTAATGGTCTTGTTGCATATTTGTTGTTTTTTCTTTATGTTTGGTTTGACCGAAAGCCTGTCCCAATATCATTATGGACAAAACTCCAATGATTGCTATTTTTCTCATGATCATCTGTTTTTTAATTGTTTATATTTTCACTTTAAATGTTTTTGTTTTTCTCCTTAATTCTTAAGATATAGAAGCCCTTAGGAAAGGCCTGAACATTAAGGGTGTTGGTTGCTGTCCTGGCCAAGGTTCTCCCATTCAAATCAATTAAGAATATATTGTCTGCATCACCGTTGTATCGCAAAATACCATCGTTAAGAATCAGTTCATGCAAGTTGTCTTTATTGATATCAACAACTGAATTGATATTGTCGAATACTTCAAATGTGACATTTGCGTTATTAGATCCTAATGACATTTTTAGCCCGGAAGGGTTCTCGATTTGACCGATTCTGGTGTAGCTATATGAAGTGGTAAATGTTTCATAAAAGAGTACTAAGCAGTTTGACCCGTAAAGCATTAAATCGCCTGCATAGATTGTTGATGGACGTTCAGGGGAAGAAGGCAGGTTTTGAGATATATAATAATATTTCTCGTTCCCGTTCAATCCATTCATACTGACAGTCATGGGAAGCATTTCCACAAACGCTCTTGCTGTGGCATTGTCGTAGGTTGTCAGGACAAACGAATCGGAACCTACAGTGATCTTAATCTTTGCAGAACCTTGAGCGTCCATGATATGCATAGAAATGAAAAAAATGAGGATGGTGAAAGTCCCTTTTATATTATTTCGCATTTTCCAACACTGTGGTTATCATCTCTTTGGTATAAAGTTCTTCTGCTCCCCACATGTTAGCAACTACGGATAATTTTTCAACCAGCACCGGTATATCTTCTTCCGGTATATTACCTTCTTTCAATGTAACAGGTGCACCAATTTTCGAATACCATCCTTTTAAGGCTTCGATACCGGCATCAGCCCCTTCTACATTGAACATTACTTTGGCAAAACGATCAAAACGTTCAGGCAGGAATTGTTTTTGCCACTTCATCCAAGCCGGCATAAGTATTGAAAGTCCTGCTCCGTGTGCAATATTGTATTCGGCCGAAAGGGTATGTTCCAGGAAGTGCGTATCGTATCGGTTGTTTTCCACTCCGCAGAAAGTGGTAAAATTCAGTGCCTGTGTAGCAGCCCATGCAAATTCGGCACGCGCTTCGTAGTTGGTAGCATCTGCAAGTAATATATCAGTGGTTCGTATCACTGTTTTCAGGATATTTT
>JBAYAD010000325.1:0-3108 GCA_041669965.1 Selenomonadaceae bacterium | reverse complement strand
CCTGGCGGCATTGCGGCACCTTGCAATTCAGGCAGCGATTTGCTTCTGCTACAGCGGTTTCTTCATCATAGCCAAGGGCAACTTCATCAAAGTTTTTTGCCCGGACTTTCGGATCCTGTTCCGGCATTTTATGTTTTTCAAGTGAGAGTGCCATTATTTATCCACCTTCCCAAGCCCAATATGGCAAACATGATTTTTTGCCTCTGCTTCTACATCTTTATACATACGTTGACGTGACATAAGGCCCTTAAAATCGACTTTATGACCATCAAATTCCGGTCCATCGACACAAGCGAACTTCGTTTCATCGCCCACCTGTACACGGCAACCACCGCACATACCTGTACCATCTACCATGATTGGATTAAGACTTACTACCGTATATATATCATAAGGGCGTGTTGCCTCAACAACGCTGCGCATCATTACAACCGGACCAATCGCAACAACCTCATCAATCTTCGTTCCACGATCAATAATTTGCTGGAGTGCGGTCGTAACAAACCCTTTTATTCCATAAGACCCATCATCTGTAGTAATAAGCACTTCATCATTTACAGCTTTCATTTCGTCTTCAAGAATAAGGATATCCTTCGACTTTGCTCCCATAATTGATATAACCGTATTGCCAGCCTGCTTCATGCCGCGAGCAATCGGATAGACTGGTGCAACACCAATACCGCCGCCAATACAGACAACTGTCTTTTTACCAGATTCAATGTGCGATTTTTTACCGAGTGGCCCCACAAAATCAAGAATAGAATCTCCTTCATTCATTTCACCAAGAAGCTGTGTCGATGCACCAACCTCCTGAAAAATAATTGTAATTGTTCCCTTTTCACGATTAAAATCGGCAATCGTAAGCGGTATACGTTCACCATCGTCATTGACGCGCAGAATAATAAATTGCCCTGGTTCTGCCTTCTTTGCAATACGAGGTGCTTCGACATCCATTAAAATAACACCTGGTGACAATACCTGCTTTTTTAAAATTTTAAACATAGGTCACTCTCCCCTTAGATCATATTAAACACACATATAGTACAACAAAAATTTGCCTGACGTGATCTATTTGCCAAAAACACCGCTAAGATACGCAATAAGATTTGTTTTTATTGGCATCAGATAGATACTCGCATCACACATCCTGACAAATTCCAGTACACGCTTTGAAAAATCAATATTCCAATCAAGCGTCGGCTCAAATCCTTTTGGGAATACAACATTATTCTTCATTTCCCAATAGCTTTGTGAGCGCGCAGACATAACCGGTGAAACGCCCCAGTAAACTTCCAATCCATCAAGCATTTCTGCATACATTTCTACATATCTCATATCAAAGAACGGTTGCGTGAAAAACCCTGCCGCTCCAGCCTGAAGCTTGCGACGAATCCTATAGTCCTCTTGCCGCATACTGCCACGATATTGATCGATACCTGCATACACACGGATACCAGGCAATTCCTCATGAAATTTACGAATGACATCGGTCGTTACCGTTGGATAAACCGTATGGTTCATATCTTGTGGTGGATCACCCTTTACGACAAGAACCTCTTTTATACTATGCTCAATAAGATACTTTGCCATAGGAAGCGGCCTGCTAAGGTCAATATCAATTGCTCTTATATGCGGCATCGCTACCGGATAGGACTCCTGCGCAATCGCCGCCCCCTCCCAGCTATGTACATCATAGCGAAGAAGTTCCGGCACATTGATAATATCGATGCAATCAAACTTCTCATACAAAAGCTGTAATTCTTCTCTTATTGCTCCCTCACTACGAGGAACAAGCTCAACGGATATTCTCTTCATAAAGGCCTCCTTTGTAAACCGTTGTATACACCATTAGTATATATTGTATACAAATTTTTGCCTCATTACAAGCAAGCGCTTAGGATTTTTCCCAGAAGCACATCCCTGCTTTATGTTTTCTGTCCTTCTGTTTCTTATTTTATTCGGTTTGTTCGCATTTGGCAAGTTTTTTTGTAAAGCTCTTTCATAAATAACACGAATGATATAATAGGATTTTTTTCACCTATTACTTATAGTAAAATAAGAAAATAATTGTTTTTTTGTAGCTAAGTTTTTATATAATCTGGATTTATTATTGCCCTGCCATATTTATCAGAACATTTTGCAAACTACGCATATGATAAATCTATAATAAGCACGGCATTTACAACACTTTATAAGCTTACGTTTACATCTTATTCTTTTATGTATTCATATGTACATGATATATGTGCCTTTATAAAATTCAGTAATTTTTCTATTTATTTATAACCTTACATTTGATATCACATCAAAAACATACACACTATTTATCTTCATAGCCATAAAACATAGTACGATACGATATGTTCATCTCAATCTAAAATTTTATGTAATCCATCAAAAAAAAATAAAAGTACCGCTTTTATGCAATACTTTCATTTAATTTTCTCCACACTTATATCAAAACAAACCTGTAATTCTGCCATCTTTGGCAATATCCATCTTTTCTGCAGCTGGATGCTTCGGCAGTCCCGGCATCGTAAGAATGTTGCCCGTCAGGACGACGATAAATCCGGCACCAGCCGATACCGTTACTTCTTTTACTGTAATGCGAAAATTCTTTGGACGACCAAGCTTTGATGAATCATCACTCAATGAGTATTGCGTCTTTGCTATACAGATTGGCATCTTATCAAAGTTAAGCCGTTCAATTTCTTTGAGCTGTTTTTTTGCCGAAGCTGTGAAATCGACACCATCAGCACCATAAATTTCCCGGGCAACTGCGTTAATTTTATCAACAATTGCAGCATCTGTTTCATAAATGAACTTAAAATCATTTGGCTGTTGCGTTGCTGTAAGCACTTTAGCAGCAAGTGCTATACCACCCTCGCCACCTTTTTCCCATACTTCTGACAAAGCGACTGCTGCACCAAGTTCCTTGCATTTCTCTTCAACAAAATCAAGTTCTTCTTTTGTATCTGTCGGAAATGCATTGATCGCAACAACTGCCGGCAAACCAAACTTATGTATATTTTCAATATGCTTTATGAGATTATCCATCCCGGCCGTAAGTGCCCGCATATCTTTTTTTGTAAGCTCTTGTTTTTCCAT
>JBAYAD010000324.1:0-3111 GCA_041669965.1 Selenomonadaceae bacterium | reverse complement strand
TTGAACTTTTTCGGGGAAAAGAGTTTTCGTTCGGGCTTATCTCGGCTTATTTTTCCTTTATTGTGCTCAATTCTACAATGTTGTTCATTCCGTTTTATCTTCAGGATATTCTTAAGTTCGGTGCACTTAAGGCAGGAATGATTCTTTCTGTCTATCCTATTAGTATGGGGATTATCGCACCCATCAGTGGGTGGCTTTCGGATAGGATTACTCCACGGCCGCTTACCATTGCGGGGATGGCTGTTACGACCATTGCAATGATCTTGTTAGCGACGCTGAGCCAGCGTTCTTCAACGCTTGAAGTTGTTGTGTTATTGGCGGTTCTTGGCAGTGGGCTTGCAATATTCCAGTCGCCTAACAATGTCAGAGTTATGGGCAGCGTTTCCCAAAACCAGCTTGGTATCGCAAGCGGAACAAATGCATTGTTTCGTTATATCGGGTTGGTTTCCGGGGCGACATTTTCCATGATAATCTTTTCGTATTCAGCGAAAATCAACATCAGCACCCTTAACGGTGGCTTTAATGAATATTCGTTTATGCACGGAGTTTCCAGTGTTTACATATTTGATGCTGCTTGTGCTATCGCCGCTATGGTGTTCAGTCTGGTTAAAACTACGAAGAAGAAAGAAACAAAAAATATAGCTCACAACGAATGATAATAGATAAAATTTTTTGGATTGACAAAATGACCAAAGCCCAAAAAGCAAGATGACTATTAAAATAGCTTGAAAAAGGTATAAAAAAAGCCCTCTGATGGGCTTTTTTTAGTAATGTATGCTTTTAGAGTTTGGCAGGCATCAGGCTTGTCAGAGGCTATAATTATGCAGGATAGTGGTTGATGATTACAGCCTTTAAAACCCCCTGCCCACTATTGCAATAAGTGTGCTCCGCCGAAGCTATGAAATTGATTGTATCATCAGACGATAAGGTAAAGTGTTCTTCCTTTATAGTTAAGCGCAGCGTTCCTTCTAAAACCATTATATATTCGAATGATTTTTCAGAATGGCCGACAGAGGTATAGGACTGATTTTCATCCAATTCCATTTGAAATAATTCAAAATTCCGGGATGCATTATTCGCATAATAGCAATAAACGCGATAGTGATGATCACTAACGTCTTGCATTTTTGTGTCTGTTTTTTTAATAATTCGATTGTCAGATTGCTGCTGTTCTAAAAGGGAGGTATAGGAAACTTTCAAACCTTTGGCGATTTTCCACACGGTATTGATTGTGGGATTTGTATCACCTTTTTCAATTTGAGAAAGCATCACTTTGCTAACTTCACAGAGTTTGGCAAGCTGTCCTAAACTCAGGTTTCTTTCTAAGCGAAGCCGTTTTAAGTTTTCAGCAATAACATGATTGATTTCCATATTTTATTCTCCTCGTATATTTATATTGACAAATATAATGAACGATTGTAAGATACATAGTGTAAATTATATTTTGCGTTTGTTAAGTATATTATATAAAATCGCAAGTTTAAACGCAAGCGATAATTCAATCCCTGTTAACAGGCAGGAGATTTTTCAAGGAGAAAGAGAAGAAACAGATGAAGAAATCATATTTGAAATACATATTGTCTTTGCTTATTTTTGGTTCAAATGGTATTGTTGCCAGTTACATAACACTCAGTAGTTCGGAAATCGTATTGTCCAGAACTATTATAGGAAGCCTGTTTTTGGGACTTGTTTTTATAGTTGGTGGAAAACGTCTAAACTTTGGGCAAATAAAAAAACAGTGGTTTTATTTACTGGGAGCAGGTATTTCTATGGGAGCAAGCTGGCTTTTTTTATTCCAAGGCTATCAGCTCGCTAGTGTTAGTACGGCAACTCTAGCTTATTATTGTGGTCCTGTTCTTGTAATTGCTGCTGCACCGTTCTTATTTCAGGAAACGATAACAGCAAGCAAAATAATTGGCGTTGTTATGGTTGCTTTTGGTATGGTCTTTGTAAACGGTTCAGCTTTTTTGACAGAGGGATGGTCTTGGGGGCTTATCTGTGGATTGCTTTCGGCTTTATTTTATGCGGGAATGATAATTTTCATAAAAAAAGTAACAGAACTTTCAGGACTGGAAAGTACGTTTATTCAACTGATTATCGCCGGCATGGTAATTGCGGTGTATATGCTCGGTGTACAGCATAGTGCTATGGATATATCTGACAAAGAAATTATCCCGATTCTGTTTTTGGGAATCGTTAATACGGGCGTTGCCTGCTACTTATATTTTTCTTCGATGCAAGCTCTTCCGGCACAATCTGTGGCAATTTGCAGCTATGTTGATCCTTTATCAGCGCTGTTTTTTTCAGCTGTAATTCTCAACGAACATCTTAGTTTGATTCAAGCTGTTGGTGCAAGCTTGGTTTTGGGCGGGGCGGCATGTAGCGAGTTATATCAGTTTAAAAAAATGGAATCTAAAAATGTAAATAAGATTACTTGTAAAAAGTTAGATGCTTTATGAGAAAACGATTAAACTAAACGCTCTGCTCAGGCAGGGGGGGTCTATATATGGCTTAGTTTATGGTGTCCGCAAAATGCACAATAAAAACTTTATACCATTACAAATTTATTGTTGCTTTTTTAATAAAAATAAATAAAAGAGGTCATAACATGAACTCGAAAAATTAACAGTTTGGGTGAATACTCTGCTGGCTATAAAAATAGCATTAGTATTGGTATAGGCGGAGGTACTTGTGAGGGTGGTTTTGAATGCTGGAATAGCTGAGAATTTCTACACGAAGTGTTGTACTTAAATTGATAATTCATCATACCAAAAAGCCTTACACGTCTATTTAATTAGATGTGTAAGGTTTTTATTATTGAACATCATAGTTTTGTATTTTAGCAAATTCAACAAAAGAATGAACCAGTTTTGTTTTAAGGGACTCTTTCTGATATAACATCCAGGTTTTTCTCAATATTGGCTGGCCATTATTATCCTTTAGCTGTAACTTATGAATATCATTAAAATCAGAAATCAGCTTGGTTGGTAATATAGCATATCCTAGCCCATTATTTACCATATCTATACATAAATCAACCTGTTTTACAAACATACTTATGTTAGGGGGAACGGTAAAGTTTTCTGCCCACCAAGTGTTTAATAAAATCCT
>JBAYAD010000323.1:0-3113 GCA_041669965.1 Selenomonadaceae bacterium | reverse complement strand
CGGAAATTGATCTTATAAAGAAAATGCAGGAATATCCTGAAGAAATTGATCGTGCGGCTGCGGATCGGGCACCACAGCGTATTGCACGTTATGCGTATGAACTTGCGGGTGATTTTCATAGTTTTTATAATAAGTGTCGTATCATGGGCGTTGACGAAGATCTTGCGCAGGCCAGACTTGCACTTGTTAAAGCAACGGCAAATGTCATTCGTCATGCACTAGGAATCATAGGGGTATCTGCACCGGAAAAAATGTAAAAAGCAGCAGGCAGTAAGATAAATTGAGAGGGGTTTTTAACTTGGATTATTTAAACAGCACGGAAGTAGATGTGGCGTATCACATTTTATTAAAAGCAGGGGAAGCAATGTACTATAAGGATCTTGTAATGGAGGTTATTGAAAAGAAGCATAAGCCGGTGCAGTCATTGTCAGCATCCATTGCTGAAGTTTATACACTTATTAATATGGATAGTCGGTTTCACTATTCAGGTAAGAGCATGTGGGGTCTGGCAGAGTGGAATCCACCAGAAGTGAAGCGTTCACATAATACAACGGGAACGAAGACAAAAGGAACTTCTTCTAAGACGACGCGTCGTCGTGAAAAGTTATTGGAAAGTATTCAGGAAGAAGAATGAAATTAGTTATTGACTTAACCAGCTAAAGAAGCTACAATATTGAGCATGTGTTTTTGTATGTTGTAGAATAGTTTATAGGAGGCATTCACATGGCAAAGTATATATTCGTTACCGGCGGGGTTGTTTCCTCATTAGGCAAAGGAATTACAGCGGCATCTCTTGGCCGTCTGCTAAAGAGCCGGGGAATCAAGGTTACAATTCAGAAATTTGACCCGTATATCAATATTGATCCGGGAACGATGAGCCCATATCAGCATGGTGAAGTGTTTGTTACAGATGATGGTGCGGAAACGGATTTGGATCTTGGCCATTACGAACGTTTTATTGATATTAATCTTACAAAGGGATCGAATATTACAGCGGGTAAGGTGTACTGGTCTGTACTGAACAAAGAACGTAAAGGAGATTATCTTGGCAGTACGGTACAAGTTATACCGCATATTACGAATGAAATTAAGCAACGGGTCTATGATGTAGCGGCTGCAGATGGTGCAGATGTTGTTATTACAGAAATAGGTGGGACTGTTGGCGATATTGAGAGTCTGCCATTTATGGAAGCAATTCGTCAGGTAAAAAAAGAAGTTGGTAAGAATGATGTCTTATATATTCATGTAACGCTTGTACCGTACATAGCTGCAGCTGGCGAACTCAAGACAAAACCGACGCAGCATAGTGTAAAGGAACTGCGGGCTATCGGTATCCAGCCGGATATTCTTGTCTGCCGTGCTGAAAAAGAAATATCGAAAGAAATGAAAGAAAAAATTGCCCTTTTCTGTGATGTGGATGTTAATGCAGTTATTGAAAATCGTACAGCTTCAACAATCTATGAGGTGCCTCTTATGATGCAAAAAGAGGGCCTGGATAAGATTGTCCTTGAAAAGCTTAAGATGGACTATAGTCCGGCGAATATGGTCGAATGGGAAAAGATGGTCTATAAGATTAATCATTTATCAAAGAAAGTCAAGGTTGCAGTTGTCGGAAAGTATGTGGAATTACCGGATGCATATATTTCTGTTACGGAAGCGTTACATCACGCAGGTATTTCCAATGATGCAGAAGTTAAGATACACTGGGTAAACTCGGAAGAAATCGAAGCAGCAGATACCGATCTTAGTGAAGTGTTTTCTGGCTGTAAAGGGATTCTTGTTCCGGGTGGTTTTGGTGATCGTGGTGTTGAGGGAAAAATTCAGTCAATTCAGTACGCACGCGAGAATAAAATCCCGTTTCTTGGACTTTGCCTTGGCATGCAGTGTGCTGTCATTGAGTTTGCTCGTCATGTATGCAGTATGTCAGATGCAAACAGTACGGAGTTTAATGCAGAGACGACACATCCAGTCATTGATCTCATGAGCTCACAGGTTAATATTGAAGAAAAGGGCGGGACGATGCGTCTTGGTTCTTATCCGTGCAAGCTTGCTGAAGGCACGCATACGCGAGAAGCTTATGGTGAAGAACTTATTCATGAACGTCATCGTCATCGTTTCGAGTTTAATAATGCCTATCGTGAACAACTTAGACAAGAAGGTCTTGTTGTTGCAGGAACACTGCCGGATAATAGCCTTGTTGAAGTCATTGAGGTAAAGGATCATCCTTGGTTTGTCGGTTCACAGTTTCATCCGGAGCTTAAGTCGCGTCCCAATAATCCACATCCTTTATTTACAGGCTTTGTCAAAGCAGCATTACAAATAAAATAAGAATGAAACAGGTCGTTGCACAAAAGTGCAGCGGCTTTTTGTTTTGAAAAAATTTCAGGATATGTAAAGGTTTAAAGTTTTGCTGATATAGCAGTAACGTAATATGAAACAAGAAAAAGCCCAATATTAAAAAACGCATTGTAATTAAATGAGTAATACAAGGTAAAACAAAAGACCTATACCGTATAGGCGGTTTTGCCAGTATATTTTAATTATTTTATGGATTTGCTTGTGTTTTTTGCAGGAGTTTATCTATGCATGGCGAAATGATGAAATAATAAATAAGAAAGGAAAGCAAGGGGGGGATGATGGTGATTGTTCAAGTGGTCTGTTCAGTCGCATTCTATTGTCAGCGTTGTGGGAAGATACACATTCATGATATTCCTTATTTTTCAGGAAAAAAAAGAATTTCCTTGCAATGCAGTTGTGGTCATGAGCAGGCGTTAGTGGTGCGTGTGGATGCAAAATATCTAGAAATTCGAGTGCCATGTGTGGTTTGTAATTCTGTGCATAAAGCGATCTATCAATTTAGAGTGTTGCGACGGTTGCAGCTTGAGAAAATTTATTGCGGCAGGGATCATTTTGAGCTGGGATACATTGGGCGGCGTAAGAGAATCGAAGAATTGCTGGAATTTAACCGTTTGGAATTTGAGGCGATTCATCCGGATAACAGGATCGAAAAGCAGCAAATTCTTCTGGAGGCATTTAATCGGGTGCATGATATTGCAGCACGGGGAGATTTAACGTGTCCATGCGGTAGTAAAGATATTGCAGCAGATATTCGG
>JBAYAD010000322.1:0-3124 GCA_041669965.1 Selenomonadaceae bacterium | reverse complement strand
GGAAATTCAACTGCATCAACACACCAAAAATCCCATTGATAAACTATTTGAAATGATCCATTTCCCTTGAACTGTAATTGTTCTTGGGACCCAGCGACTTTAGCAATAAAATCACATTCAAAGTCAACCATGCCGCGATTAACTTCCAGGTCGTACTTCAAGCCGGTAATTTTGAACTTCTGTAGAAGAAATGAACTAAATGCATCTCTGAAGTGCTTGTGCCAGTCATTTTCGGTTGCATCACCCGATAAAAAAGTTGTATAATACTCATTTGCTTTATCCAGATAGGTTTGCATAAATTCAGTACAATGTTGCCGTATGTCATGTTCATGATTGGGATGAAATTCTTCATAAATGAAGTTCGTCATCATTCCGGGTATATGCATGTCATCAATTTCGTGCTGAAACAATTCTTCCGTAATAAAGCGGTAAAGTTCCGTGTCTGTCACTTCACAAATGCTATCAAGCCCTACCTGATGTTCATTCATTACTTCAAGCAACCGATCCAACTCAGTTGAAATTTCTGTGTCATTCAGTTCGTCCAACCTGCGATATGCAGGAGATTCAATAAACTCATACAAACTTATCTGCTTAACATCTTTCCAATTGTCCTCAAATGCCATAATGTTATCAAGAAACTGACTTTCAATTTCAGGAGGCAATTCAGCGTTTCCGGTCATACTGCCAAAGACAGCTCCGTATTCTTCACTTAGTTTTTGCCGCTTTTCCTCATTTTCTTTGCGGAGACGGTTGTTTTTGTCGTCGGGAGATTCTTTTTTCATTGTATTTTTTGTTAATAGAATGATTGGAATGGGAAAGGAGAACTTTACGCGTTACAATCAACAAGTAGAATGTTTTTTTTGTAACACTCTATTGTCGATTTGTGATGCAAATATATTGGTTAATTCTAAATTATCAGCTATTTACACGGTTTTTTTTGATGAGAAGGAAATTTTTTGAAGTCGCCAGTAGAATGTTAATATGTATTATGGTAGTATATTGTTAAATATTTATATGCTGTGCAAGTTGGGAGTTTCCTTATAGAAACGTTTACATCTTGCACTAATTTTAGAGTTATTAAATGTTGATGGTTAGTCTTTCCTATATTCACGTAGAATTAACTTTTATATGCTTTTCTCTCTCTCGTCATCGTTGCTATGCTTTATAATGATTTTTACATCAATAAATTGTAGTAAATCATTTGATTCATTGTTCTTTACGATTTATGGTAAAAAAATATCTTTAAAAAATAAATGAAATTTGTCTCAAAATTATATGATGATGTAACAAAATTGACAGTATTTGACTATTTTCCCCTATATTTTTGTAACGTGATTTTTGTTTTGCCGGCAAGCAATTCTCACAGAATGAAATTATCAAATCAACAATTTAAAACTAATAGCATTATGAAAGTCAGAAACTTTAGCTTATTCACTTCGTCCTAAAATGCATTTATTGTGTTTTTTAAGTCTTTACAGCAAAAACATTTTGTTTTACTTATTACAATAAAATTATAAATCTAATATCATGAATCTGAATAAAAAGTACAATTATTTCCGGCGATTGATTCTATCGTGTATTATGCTTACGATAACATCAATGGCTTTTTCTCAAACCAAAACAATTAGTGGTTTGGTTACATCCTCTGAAGATGGCCAACCTTTGATTGGGGTAACTGTTTTAGTTAAAGGTTCTAATAACGGAACGATAACTAATATTGAAGGTAGCTATATCATTAAAAATGTGAATGATAACGCAGCGCTTGTATTTTCAATGATAGGTATGAAAACTATTGAAGTCACTATAAAGAATAAAACAAATATTAATATAGTGATGGAGCCTGAGGCAAAAATGCTGGAGCAGCTTGTTGTAACAGGTTATACTTCTCAAAAAAAGGCCGATTTAACCGGAGCTGTTTCGGTTATTGATATTGATGATATCAAAAAATCGGCTGAAAATAATCCTATCAAATCTTTGCAGGGTAGGGTAGCGGGAATGACCGTTACAGCCGATGGTAATCCTAGCGGTTCAGCAAGCATTCGTATCAGGGGAATAGGTACACTTAACAACAATGACCCTCTTCTTATTATTGATGGTGTGCCTACTAAAGGCGGAATGCACGAACTCAATTCCAATGACATAGAAAGCATTCAGGTTTTAAAAGATGCAGCTGCGGCAAGTATTTATGGATCGAGAGCTGGTAATGGTGTAATTATCATTACTACCAAACAGGGAAAAACAGGAAAAATGCGTGTTGATTTTGATTCTTATGTGACTGCTACCACATACAACAACCATTTAGATGTTTTAAATTCTAAAGAATATGGACAAGCTATGTGGCAAGCTGCAATAAACAGTGGTAGCGATCCCAACAACAATAATATCGGTTATCGTTTCGACTGGAACTATGATGCCGAAAGTGCTACACCAGTATTAACCAATCTGTTTTTACCCAAGTATCTGGATGCTAAAAAAACAATGCATTCCAGCGATACCGATTGGTTCGATGAAGTATCCAGGACAGGAATAATACAATCGTATAATTTATCGGCAAGTAATGGAACTGAAAAAGGAAAATATTTCTTTTCGCTTGGCTATTTTGAAAACGAAGGAACAATTAAATTCTCGAAATTTGATCGCATTTCGGCACGTGTAAACAGCGATTATAAATTGCTGAATGGCTTGCTTACTATTGGCGAAAACTTTACACTTAACCGGACTTCTGAAGTTCAGTCGCCGGGAGATGTGCTCGATTTATCACTGAAAGCTCTTCCTATGGTGCCTGTTCATACAATTGACGGAGTAGGCTGGGGTGGCCCCTCGAAAGGAATGAACGACCGACAGAACCCTGTTCGACTGATCACTTACAATAAAGACAATCCTTACCGATACTGGCGTACTTTCGGAAATGCTTTTGCCGATCTGGAACCCGTGAAAGATTTACATTTCAGAACAAGCATGGGTATTGACTACGGCAATTTCTTTAAAAGATATATGCAGCGCACATACGAATCGGGCTTTCTTAGCAATACGGTTAGCGGAGTAAATCTTGAACAATCTCATTCCATGAAATGGAACTGGACAAATACCGCTGCATACAAAAAGAGCATAGGTAACCACAGTT
>JBAYAD010000321.1:0-3129 GCA_041669965.1 Selenomonadaceae bacterium | reverse complement strand
ATAAGGCACGCGATATGCTGCAAAATCTGCATATCGGCCTTGATGATAAGCTTAAAAATATGTCAAAGGGCACAAAAGAAAAAGTCCAGCTCATCCTTGTCATGAGCCGTGAAGCTGACCTCTATCTGCTCGATGAGCCAATCGGCGGTGTCGATCCGGCTGCTCGTGACTATATAATAAAAACCATCCTGACGAACTATCAGGAAACGGCCTCCATCATTCTCTCAACACATCTCATTTCTGAAATTGAATCCATTCTCGATGAAGCCATTCTTATCCGGCAGGGCAGTCTGATTCTCCATGATTCTGTCGATGAAATCCGCGAAAAGAAAGGTATATCACTCGATGCACTATTTAGGGAGGAATTTAAATGTTAATCCATCTTTTTAAATATGAAATCAAAGCTGTATTTCGTCAGCTGCTTCCATTCTATGCCGCGCTTATCTTGTTTGCTTTACTTGAAAAGTTTTTCTATATGCTGCATATGCCAACCATCATGTCTTTTACAACGCTTTTTCATATTCTTATCATTGCCGCGGTCATGGTCTTTACGCTTGTCGTCATCACACGCCGCTTTTACAGCAACTTTTTTTCTGATGAAGGTTATCTGACCTTCACTCTGCCGGTAAAGACCTGGGAGCTTATTACCAGTAAACTTGTCGCCGCACTTCTCATTGCCTTTGTTGGCATGCTCCTGACTTTCGCCACCGTGTTCTTTTTGTTTATTACCATAAAACCCGACATTCTTTCTGCCTTCCAGTTTCCTTTCAGTACCATCACCCCAAATGATATTCTGGATCTCACGACAAACTTTGCTGATTTTATCGGTGGCATACTTATGTATGATGCCACAACGATACTTGTCATTTATGCTTCGCTGTCTATCGGTCATCTTTCACGTGAACATAGTATCTTCTGTGCTTTCGCTGCTTTCTTCGGGCTTTTCGTTCTTGGTCAGATGTTTGCTCTTTTACTCAATACAAACTACTATGCCACCTCATTGCTTTTCTGTGGCATTCTCTTTGTTATCACAAATTACATTTTACGTCATCATTTAAACCTGGCCTGAACCTCTTTTCCAGCACTACTGTAATTTTCTACTTGAATTGTTTATTTAAACTGCCTTTGGCACGAAAAAAAGAATGGCTTATGACACCACTCTTTTTTTCGCACCAGAGGTTTTTTTATTTCAGCTTTTTAGATACTGTCTTCTTCAACGTAAAGTCCCAAGATCATTAACCTTGTGTGCACAGTATCCATGAATCCTTCAATTTTTATACTCTTATTTTTTTGAACAGGCATTTTGCATTTTCATAGAATACTGCTGTATGATATTCCTCTGGTATCAGTTGACGAATCAAGTCGATATAAGCCGGAATATTTACAAGCGGCCAGTCTGATCCATACATAAGCTTATCATAGCGTGACAGATACGTCAGCCATGTGCGTATCTGTTCTACATAACCATGATACGTTTTTAAGAACCATTCAGGGGCAAAGTTCCCTTCCACCAATCCAGACAAATCTGCATAGACATTTGGATTCTTCTTGATAACCTCCGTCGCATCAACAAGCCATGGATTGCCATAATGCGCCATGACGAATTTTACACGAGGAAAGTTTACAGCCGCCTCGTCCACCGTCAACGGATGTGAATATTTAAGCATTCCTTCGGCATTCGCCGTATCGCCTGTATGGATAACGACCGGAACATCATACTGTTCTGCCAGCTCATAAAATGGATGATAGAGTGAATCATTTACGTAGAAATGCTCATAACCGGCATACACTTTAAATCCCACACATTCCGGACGCTGCAATGCCTTTTCAAAAGCCGCCATTGTCTCCTGTTGATTTTCATTCGTTATTGCCGTAGCATTAATACCAAGGCACTGGACAAAATTCTTTGGCCAGTCTTGCTTTGAAAAAGCCAGCTCCCGCGGATTTTGGAGAAACGCCCTTGCTGGCGCAGTTCCCATCCCGATGCCAAGAACGATTCCATTCGCCTGCATCACACTCGACAAATGCGTAAGTGAAGCCTCATGTCCCGCTTTTTTAGCACTCTGCGTAAATGCTTCGCTTTCCGGGAAAAAATGAAGATGTGCATCAATTATTTTCATAGCTATTTATCTCCTTATAAGACAATTTGATTTTTACCGCAATGGCACAAAGCAAAAGAAGGCTACCTCCGCTGACAAAAGCCAAATTTTCTGCTGTATATATTTTCTGAACCTATCTTTCATTATACAGCATGAGACAACGAACGACTAGATTTCTTATACAGCACTTATGGCATGAGACTTTTTGCATGGGGCGGGAAGCTCTCATTTTCGTCAGTATAACAGACTCGCATCTTTATCTTGCCCTTTTATTGATTGTCAAAGGTCGTATATGCAAAAGGCACTGTCGCATTAAGCATTTTTTCAGCGCTGGTGACAGATTTTTTTGATCAGATTCAAAGAAAGCATATCTTCTGCTAAAAAAGAAGTGCCACACTAATTTCTTAGTGTGACACTCACTTTGAACTAATCATCATATGACATTTGCAGCCTCTGTTCCCGTTTATAACGTTCTAAAGCTAATTGAATTAATCTATGAATCAGATTGGGATAGCTCACCCCACTCATTTCCCATAATTTAGGATACATGCTGATTTTTGTAAAACCAGGAATTGTGTTGATCTCATTCACAATAATCCGCTGATCCTTCGTTAAGAAACAATCTACTCTGGCCATCCCTTCACAGCCAAGTGCCTGGAAAACCTGAATTGCCACAGTTTGAATTTTCTTACTGAGTACAGCCGAAAGATTCGCCGGCAATTCCAAAATCGCACCATTTTCATCTCTATATTTAGCATCGTATGAATAAAATTCGTTTTGGGTAATAATTTCACCAACTACGGATGCTTGCGGTTGCTCATTCCCCAGTATCCCACATTCCAGTTCACGCCCTGCAACAGCCTCTTCAATCAAAATTTTATTATCGAATTGAAAAGCTGTTTTTATCGCCTCAGCAAACGTTAAAGCATCGTGAACTTTACTCACGCCCACGGACGATCCTGCATTCGCAGGTTTTATAAATAAAGGCAACCCAAGTTCCGAGCTAATATCTTGAAAATCAATCTGTTCT
>JBAYAD010000320.1:0-3141 GCA_041669965.1 Selenomonadaceae bacterium | reverse complement strand
TATGGCAGCACCATTGCACCGAGTGTTTAGCCTGCCTTCATGTCTGCCCGGAAAAGGCAATTAATTTGGGTCGTCATACGAAAGGCCGCACACGCTATCACCACCCGGATATTAAAATCAGCGAACTGCTGCGCAAAGAAAAGTAACACTATATTTTTATTCTGCATTTTTAAATATTTCAAGCATTTTTCATACGTACCTGTTATAATAAAGTAAATTTATTATATTTAGGTAGGCTTTTTATGGAAATTTGGAAGAAAAATTTATGGGTATGCTGCTTTGCAATATTTATTGTCTCCGTTGGTATGAGTCAAATGGCACCCATTCTGCCACTCTATGTTGAACATCTTGGCATACACAATGTTGATGATATTGCCCGCTGGTCGGGTATTATTTTTGGCTGTAACTTTATCAGTCTCGCAATATTCTCACCAATCTGGGGACGACTTGCCGATAAATACGGACGCAAACCGATGATTCTGCGTGCCTGTCTCTGCTTATCACTTATCATGTTTGGCATGGGGCTTGCGCAGAACGTCTATCATCTTGTCGGGCTTCGTCTGCTGCAGGGAATGTTATCCGGCTTTCAGGCTGCAATCACACCACTTATTGCTATACAGACTCCACAGAAAAAATCTGGCTGGGCACTGAGCATTCTTTTTGCTGCTCAAGTGACAGGCGGTCTTCTAGGTCCGCTTATCGGCGGCATTCTCGCTGAGATGATTGGCTATCGTATGACTTTTTTTGTTATTGCTGCATTCTGCTTCTGCGGTTTTCTTGCACTTTTCTTTTTACTTAAAGAAGATTTTGTGCCTTCAGCATCAAAAGAAGTTCTTTCTACACAGAAAATCTGGCATTTACTCCCCCAGCCACATCTTTTGCTCTGTCTTTTCGTTACAACGCTTGTTCTGCAGCTTGCGCTTATGTCGATTCAACCAATTATTACTATATATATTGCGCAGATTTCTACTTCAACTGAACATATTGCCTTTATCGCAGGACTCGTCTTCTCCTGCTCTGGGCTTGCAAGTGCACTTACAGCCTCACGTCTTGGACATCTGTCCGATCACATCGGCCCGCATAAGGTTCTTCTTGGTGCACTTCTGCTCGCTGGTCTTACTTTTATTCCACAAGCCTTTGTCCAGGCACCATGGCAGCTTGGTCTGCTTCGCTTTCTTCTCGGAATCGCCACCGCAGGTCTTTTGCCGTCCATTAACAGTCTCATTCGGCAGAATACTCCAACTGCTTTCCTTGGCCGCATTTATGGTTTTAACCAATCTGCCCAGTTCTTTGGCATGTTTCTTGGTTCCTTTATTGGTGGTCATATCGCCGCACAGCTTGGTATCAAAAACATCTTTTTTATTACCGCTGCTCTGCTGATGATAAATGCATTGTGGTTTTACCTCATGGTTTACCGAAAACAACAAAACATGATAAAACCTCTTAGCAATCCATACTAAAAGCACATCATAAATCACTAAGAAAGTTTTATTGCTCTATACTACATGTTATGGTTTTGAAAAACTTCAAGACTACAGCATGTATTTTTTTGCAATTCTGTTCGAAAACCTGCAAAAAAAACAATTGATTACAAAAATTTGTGCGCAAAAAAGGTCAGATGAAAAATATCATCTGACCTAAACCACAGCATTTGACAAAGCGCCTCCATCGTCCCTCATATATTTTTTGATGAACCGCAAAAGCAGTCTCGCAAGAGTATCCCAAATAAAAGCAATAGGGAATTACTTAAAATACCGCATGCTTTTGCATACTGCCGTTACAATCACCGCTGCCAGGATTGCCTCGGCCACTCCATTAATACATACAACTCCTATAATAAAAGAAGCTACAGCATCCAGATTTATTTTCAGAGCCTCTGCCACAAGCGGTTTTGCCAAAATATATAAAAACCCAAGGTAGAAGGTCGTATTGCATAAAGCGCCGACTGCTCCTGCAAGACCAAAACAGAATGCACTATCCTTCCCCCAAAATCTCTGGCTCAAAATGAACACATATCCTGATAAAAGTCCCGTTAAAATCCTTGGAATTACTGAAATAACAAAATATACCACCGCGCTATACTGTATAACCGTCATAGCAACAATGCTGGTTGTCTGCCCTGTCAGGACAAGATAAAAACCTAAAAATCCCCACAAGCCGCCCAGCAGGGCCCCAGCCTTCGGACCTAATAAGACAGCTCCTATAATAACCGGTATATGGTATATAGTCGCTACAATCGGTCCAATAGGGATATTCCCTATATTGGTCACAGTCAAAACTATAATGATGGCGATGAGCATTCCCATCTGCGTCAGATATAACGTCTTTGAGTTCTTTGTCATAAAGCATACTCTCCCTTACAAGATTGATTTTTATGCAACTTGCCAGTATCCCTGTCCGACAATGCGGACGCAGGCCGTTTTTTGACGGCCTCATTTTCATGCATATGCTTTATGCTTCTGTTTTTCGAACATACTCCATGCCCCATTTCCACCTTCTAAGGTTTATTTTTGCAGGCAAAAGAAAATGCCTTCCGGATGCTGATCCGAAAGGCATAGATATCCTATTAATGATGTTCCTTCCTGTCTCAGTCGTAAACGATCTAAGCAGATATAAAAATTTTTAGGTACTCACTGAAAAGTATAATTCACATCACTGTGATATTACCTTTTGCCACGTAAAAAGAGTACCATATCTGTTATGAAAAAGCAATCACACAGCAAAAAAATCATAAAGCATATTCTATTTATTTTTGCACTTCAGGACACACTTTAGACCTTGCAAAACAAGTTGCTCTTCATCGCACCATCATATTTTTTTACTCTTTTATTTCCACCTTTTTACCAACAGCTCTATCAAGCTTAGCTTTATTTGCATTGTAATCATAAAGTGAATCTATATAATTTGTCTTCGCCTGATCAAGCGCGAGCTCGGCATCCATGACATCCAAATTCGTATCTACTCCTGCGCTATAGCTTTTCTGAGACATATCTAAATTGACATTTGCCTCTTCGATTGCAACCTGATTCGTTGTAATTCGTTTTTCAGCTTTCCTCATATTTAAACAGGCATCACTAATCTCTAAAGCAATATTATCTCTTGTCTGTTGCTGTATATTTTGGGCAGAAAGAATACCGGATT
>JBAYAD010000319.1:0-3152 GCA_041669965.1 Selenomonadaceae bacterium | reverse complement strand
AGAAGTTCCTTGATAAGGAACCGCATCGTGGTGTCAACCCAGACGAATGTGTATCTATTGGTGCAGCTATTCAGGGCGGTGTGCTTGTTGGTGAAGTCAAAGATGTATTGCTTCTTGATGTAACGCCACTTTCCCTTGGCATCGAAACACTTGGTGGTGTATGTACGAAGATCATTGATCGTAATACGACAATACCGACATCGAAAAGTCAGACATTCTCTACTGCAGCGGACAATCAGCCATCGGTTGATATTCATGTATTGCAGGGTGAACGTGAAATGGCAGCCGGGAATAAAACGCTTGGGCGTTTTGAACTTGCTGATATACCACCAGCTCCAAGAGGTGTTCCACGTATTGAAGTCAAATTCGATATCGATGCTAATGGTATTGTTCATGTATCTGCTAAGGATCTTGGCACAGGTAAGGAACAGAAGATTACGATTACATCTGATGGAGGAATGAGCAAAGAAGATATTGATCGCATGGTCAAGGAAGCTGAAGCACATGCATCTGAAGATAAAGCTAAAAAAGATGAAATCGAAGTAAGAAATAATGCGGACTCGCTTGTATATCAGTCGGAAAAAACAATCAAGGATCTTGGCGATAAGGCAGAAAAAGCACAGATAGAGAAAGTACAGGCTGCTGCTGAAAAGGTTAAGGAAGCCTTGAAGGGCACAGATAATGAAGCGATTAAGAAAGCAACGGAAGAACTGCAGAAACCACTCTATGAAATGAGTGCAGCTGCATATCAGTCTGCTGGCGGTGCCGAAGGTGCACCTGGAGCGCAGCAAGAAGGCCAGCCACAAGGCGAAGCAAAGAAGGACGATGATGTAGTTGATGCTGAATACAAAGTCGTTGATGATGATAAAAAGAAATAAGAATGACCGGTGCTGCAAAAAGTTCTAGACAGCAAGGGATCATAAAGTAGTACTGATGACTCCGGCTGATTTCGGCCGGAGTCATTCGGCTAAAGATTTAGAGATATAGGTGGTGCGAAGTGAGCGAAAAACGTGATTATTATGAAGCGTTGGGTGTAGAGAAGGGCGCATCTGATGTAGAAATCAAGAAAGCCTTTAAGAAAATGGCACGAAAGTATCATCCGGATTTGAATCGTGATGATCCAAAAACAGCAGAAGAAAAATTCAAGGAAATTAATGAAGCCTATGAGGTTTTATCCGACCCAAAGAAAAAAGCACAGTATGATCAGTTTGGTCATGCGGCCTTTGACGGCAACTCCGGTGGCGGAGCAGGTGGTTTTGGTGGATTTAGTGGTCAGGGCGGTGAAGGTTTTGGCGACATTTTTGATATGTTCTTTGGCGGTGGCGGGCGCGGTTCACGTCGTCCGGGCCCGGAACGTGGCAGTGATCTTCGCTATGATTTGGAAATATCATTTGAAGAAGCTGCCTTTGGTAAGGAAGCGGAGCTCAATATACCGCGTACAGAAGAATGTGCTACGTGCCATGGCACGGGTGCAGCAGTGGGGACAAAGCCGGAAGAATGCCCACAGTGCCATGGTTCAGGGCAGGTACAGTATGCCCAGAACACGCCGTTTGGCCGAATTGTTAATACACGTGCTTGTGATCGTTGTGGTGGTACGGGTAAGATTATTCAAAAACCGTGTAAAGATTGCGGAGGAAAAGGTACAAAGCGCGTACGTCGTAAAATCAGTGTAAAGATTCCAGCAGGTGTTGATAACGGCTCACGTATTCGTGTAACAGGCGGTGGGGAAGCCGGAATTCGCGGCGGCGGAAATGGTGATCTTTATGTATATATTTTTGTAAAGGTGCATAAACTCTTTCAACGTGAAGGAACGGATGTGCTTTGTGAAGTGCCGGTATCTTTTGTGCAGGCAGCACTTGGTGACAATGTGGAGGTACCTACGCTTGATGGCAAGATTGAAATGAAAATTCCGGCAGGCATACAGTCGGGGGCGGTGCTTCGCATTAAGGGGAAAGGCATTCCGTTTCTCAGAAGCACGGGACGCGGCGATCAGCATGTAAAAGTAAAGGTGCTCACACCGCAGAAGCTCAGTGCAAAGCAAAAAGATCTTCTGAAGGAATTTGGCGAGCAGAGCGGAGAGAATGTAAATCCAGAACAGAAGAGCTGGAAAGACAGTGTGAAAAAGTTTTTCAAATAAAATAAAGTGTAAATTTTATTTGTGCAAGTTGGGGATTTAGCATATAATTAAATCAATGATATAGAGATAAGCCGAGGCGAAAATTGCTCTCGGCCTTGTCTTTTTGCGGTATTGAACGCCGTATGAAAAGGAGAGATGCTTTTTGAAATGGGCCGAAATCAGCATTAAGACGACACATGAAGCAACAGAATTTATAGCAGAGATTTTTCATGAACTTGGGGCTGCTGGTGTTGTTATCGAAGATCCAGAACTCGTGAATACGTACCGCAAAGCAGGAACGCTGGATTATACAGATATTCCGGAAGCCATTGATACAGAGGTCGTTACGGTTAAGGCCTATTTGCCTTTTAATGATGAGCTTGATGAAAAGATGCGTTGTTTCGAAAAAAAAGTAGATGCACTTGCCGGACATGATGTTGATAAGGGGCTGGGTGATATTTCCTGCAGCGAGATTCATGATGAAGACTGGGCAGATAACTGGAAAAAGTATTTTCATTCGGAAAAAGTCGGTGATCTTATTGTTATCAAGCCGACTTGGGAAGACTATACGGCCAGTCCGGATGATATTGTTGTTGAACTGGATCCCGAAGCGACATTTGGCACAGGCACACATCCAACAACCGCAATGTGTGTGCGTGAGTTGGAGAGTCTGGTCAAGGGCGGTATGGAAATTTTTGATATTGGAACAGGTTCGGGAATACTGTCGATTGTGTCAGCAAAACTTGGAGCAGGTAAAGTCACAGCTGTTGATTATGACCGTATCGCCGTTGAAGTTTCTACAAAGAATATTGCACAAAATCATGTAGAGAATATCATTACGACAGGCCAAAGCGATCTTTTACAGCACGTTAATGGCAAAGCAGATATTATTATTGCGAATATTATTGCAGATATTGTCATTCGTCTGCTTGATGAGGTGAAAGCGCATTTGAAGCCGGGTGGGACATTGCTTGCCAGCGGGATCATTTCCGAGCGCATCGCAGATGTAACGGAGGCTGTACTGGCACATGGCTTT
>JBAYAD010000318.1:0-3164 GCA_041669965.1 Selenomonadaceae bacterium | reverse complement strand
ATGTTTTAACAAAGCAAACACTTGCACCATTTCTACAGGAATCTTTTCCGTCCCAATTTTGAAATTCTCAAAACTGCGCTGCGTCTGTGCACCCCAGAGTTTATCAACCGGTACCTGTACTTCGCCCAGAGAATCTTTTTCAATCCGATAATCCATCATAAAACCCCCTTTTTATAATCTACATGTTCCTCTTTCATTCTAATCCTATTCAGGGGAAAATACTATACTGCTTCATAAAGACTTTAATTGCTCAACATTTTTGGACATCCAAAAAATTCAATACTACCTATTTACTATTAGCATGGCATACTCACAGCAAACTGATTACACTATATATAAACAAAGAGCTGTCACACTAAAATCAGTGTGGCAACCCTCCATTTTATTTATTTTATTGTGCTATACCTACAATTGTTTTACCCCGTTCAGAATGTATTCCTGTTTTATATTGCATTACAGGAACCTTTTCATTGTTCAATACAACAACAAGAACATCTGCACAAAGTTTATTCGCTTCAATTTTATTTTTATCAAATTCAATTAATTTATCTCCTGTTTTTATTTTCTGTCCTTGTTTTACAAAGAGCGTAAATCCATCACCTTTTAAATCTACCGTATCAATCCCTACATGAATTAAAAGTTCGATCCCATTGCCCAGCGTAATTCCAACTGCATGTTTGGAGTCTTTCATCACCATACTTACCATCCCATTTGCCGGTGCAACAACAATTCCATCTTCGGATTGAATTGCATACCCATTCCCCATGGAACAGGTTGAAAAAACTTCATCAGGAACTTCACTAATTGAGATTACCTTCCCAGTTGCAGCTGCTCGAAGTTCCAGCTTTATATGATTTACATGCTCACTTTTTTTACTACGAAGATAGGTTACATATTCTTCAAAATTACTTTTTATGATACTTACTTGCGGACCATAAATGACCTGCACACCTTTACCCTTTTTAATGACACCGACAGCTCCAGTTGACTTAAGAATTCCTTCATCTACGCTATCCGAATTCATCAGAGTAAGACGCAGTCGCGTCGCACAACATTCAATTCCCTGAATATTTGCTTCGCCACCCAGACCTTGTACAATCATTGCAGATTTAGGATCATCTAGTTCATCCGCCGCTTTTGTTTGTTGCTGCTTTTTATAATCTTCTTTTGAATACAATTTAATTGTTTCACCATTACTTTCTCTTCCTGGTGTTTTCAAGTTAAACTTACGAATAATGAATTTGAATACAACATAATAAAGCACAAAATATAAAATAAAGACTGGAATAATATAGGGCCAATTGGTTTTTGCTGATCCTTGAAGAAGACCGTATAGCGTAAAATCGATCAAGCCGCAAGAAAAAGTTGTTCCAATACAAATATTCAACATATGCATCAGCAAAAATGAAAGACCGGCAAAACAGCAATGTAATATATACAAAGCAGGTGCAATAAACAAAAAAGTAAATTCAATGGGTTCCGTAATACCTGTAAGAAACGAGGTCAATGCTGCTGATAATAATAAACCACCAACCACTTTTTTGTTTTCAGGTTTTGCACAATGATACATTGCCAGAGCCGCCCCTGGTAATCCTGCCATCATAAAAGGATATTTTCCTGTCATAAAGCGACAGGCATCAACACTAAATACCGTTGTATTCGGTGATGCTAATTGAGCAAAAAATATGTTTTGTGCTCCCTGAACGGTAACACCATCGATAACAGCTGTGCCACCAAGTGCGGTTTGCCAAAAAGGAATATAAAAAACATGATGCAGGCCAAACGGAATTAAAATACGTTCGGTAAAACCAAAAATAAAAGTTCCTGCATATCCTGAGTTTAAAACCAAACCACCAACTGCAAAGATCCCTGTTTGGATAAACGGCCAGATAAAAAAAGAAATAATACCGACACCAATAAAAGTGAGTACTGAAATTATGGGAACAAACCGTATACCCGCAAAAAATGAAAGTACGGCTGGAAGTTCTTGTTTATAAAATCGATTGGTTAGGGCAGCCACTCCCATTCCTACAATAATACCGCCAAAAACTCCCATTTGCAATGAATCAATACCACATACATTTGTAAGCGCACCATTTAAAACTGTATCAGCATATTTACCATTGGGAAGAATTTGTCCTGTACTTTTAAGCAACGCATTAATAGTTGAATGCATGACAAAAAAAGATATCCCAGCTGATAATACCGCAACCGCTTTTTCCTGTTTTGCCATACCTAATGCTACTGCCATAGCAAAAATAATTGGCAAATTACCAAAAATAGTGCTCCCTACTTGTGCCATAATTACAAGCAGTGTATTTAATATTGTTCCAGTTCCCAAAAACGCTTCTAAATGATAGGCATGAATTGTATTTTGATTTGTAAAAGATGCACCTACTCCTAAGAGTAACCCGGCGATTGGTAAAATAGAAACCGGCAGGAAAAAAGAGCCGCCTATTTTTTGAAGTATGGCAAAGGCATTGCTGTTCTCAAATTTTTTCATAAAGACCCTCCATCATTTTTATTTTATACCATTTCTAATCATTCGCAAATTTCAATTTTATATGAAGCAGAAAAAGCCGCTCCTCCGGCAAGACTATTTCCACATTCTCGTTCTTGCAGATTTCCTGTAAAATCTTGTGCATCACAACGTCCATACCATGGTTCAATACAAACAAACGGGGCGTTTTTCTTAGGTGAAGACCATATACCAACAATCGGAGCGTGAAACTCAATAGAGAGATATGGCGTTTTATCAGAATGCAGCAACTTTACTTTTTTTATTTGGTAATTTTCAAAAATCAATGCATCTTGATCAAAAAGATGTTCATGTAAGGGAAAATTATGCTTATCCAACTCCATTGTATATTTCTTTTTCACATAAAGACCTTTTTCGTTAATTAATGAATAGCATAAAGGACCTTCTGTATCAAAAGATAAAAAACAGTCAGCTTGTTTCTCATGATCAGACAGTGGACACAAAAAAGCCGGATGCGATCCAATGGAAAAGTACATGGTTTTTGCATTCGTATTAATCACTTTCCATTGAACTAACACACTTTTTTCTAAAAGCGTATAGTCAATAAGAAGTTTAAAATGAAATGGATATTCTTTTCTTGTTTCAGAAGTATCTTCCAATATAAATGACAGTGAATTTTCTGTTT
>JBAYAD010000317.1:0-3174 GCA_041669965.1 Selenomonadaceae bacterium | reverse complement strand
TGGAAAATGCATATGGTTGTACGTCGGAGCTTCGTCTTTGTGTGCGAAAAAAAGGAAATACCAGCTACATTGAGGATGTTTGCTTTACCGCCCCCTTCAAAGTAATGAAACCTTTCACGGAGGGCAATTGCCTGCGTATTATGCTTATGAGTGTATCGGCCGGTATTATGGAGGGGGACAATCAAAATCTTGCGATCCGGGTATTGGATGGTGCAAGCGCGGAGCTGTTTTCGCAGTCTTATGAGAAAATTCATCGAATGAAAGATGGCAAAGCAAAGCGGCAGAGTTATATTGAAGTTGGTGCAGGCTCATTTCTTTATTATCATCCCCTGCCAGTCATTCCGTTTGCTTTGTCTGCTTTTCATAATAAGACGATTGTGCAGCTGGCGGATCATACAGCAGGCTTTATTTATAGTGAAATACTTACGTGCGGACGCGCTGCACGCGATGAACGATTTGCGTATCGTGAACATTGTTCTCTTCTTGAGGTATGGGAAGGGGAAGAACTGCTCTATATTGACAATGCCAGCTATATACCGGGACAGATGCATATGGCGGGTATGCTCATGTATGAGAGCTATACACATCTTGGCACTATACTGCTTTTTCATACAGGCACAGAGGAGCAGACGATTACAGCGGTTCGTGAAATTCTTGCGGTACATACTGCTCTTGACGGCGGCGTGACCCGTATGGATTGTGGTGGCATCTGCATAAAGGCACTTGCACACAGCAGTGAGGATCTGATTGCACTCGAAAAAATGGTAAGCAATCTTATCCGGTATAAAAATGGCTGCAGCAAAAAAAACCGATAGATAGCATAGAAACTATGCTGTCTATCGGTTTTTTGCTGGTTTATTTTTTATGCGTTGGCAGGATCATCCGGTAAAAGAATACGGCAGCACCTAAATATCCGAGAAGCATGATAATACCCATCGGAATGGCATTGTGGCTGCCGGCAATGCCGACGAGCGGAGCCATAATGCCACCGGATATTGCGGAGAAAAAGCCGATGAGAGCAGCGGCGCTGCCTGCTGCCTTTCCCTGTGACTGCATGGCGAGAGAAAAACTGCTTGAGGCAATAATAGAAAGCATGGAAATTGTAAGAAAAAGGATAAAGAGGATAATGGGAAGGCTTGCGTGTAATAGAAGGCAGACAAGAAGGATGGCACTGCCGACACAAGCTTGAAGAATACCGTAACGAAGAATAGACGTATCAGCGATGCGTCCGGCAAGCCTGCCAGCGATAATGCCGCCAAGCATAAGTCCGATGCCGTTCAGGGCGAAAATTCCGCTGAAAGTCTGGGCCGATACACCATAAACGTTCTGAAAAACGAAAGGTGAGCCGGAAATGTAGGCAAAGAAAGCGGCAAAAGTAGAGCACTGCATAAGGCAGTGACCAAGAAAATAGCGATTTTTCAATAAAACATTGAAGCTGTGCAGACTTGATTTCAAGCCGCCAGGAAGACGATCCTCGACAGCAAGACTTTCTTTTGTGAAAAAAAATACACTGCCGGTAAGTAAAATGCCGATAAGCATAAGCAGTACAAAAATTGCACGCCAGGAAGAAAAGATCAGAATTTGACCACCAATAATCGGAGAAAGTATAGGTGCGAGTCCATTGACAAGCATAAGCATAGAGAAAAATTTTGTCAGTGCATAGCCTTTGTAGAAGTCACGGGCAATCGCACGTGCGATGACGATACCAGCAGCACCAGAAAGTCCTTGGATGAAGCGGAATGTAAGAAAGATATAGATGGATGTAGAAAAGGCGCAGACAATAGATGCCAGAGTGAAGATCGCAAGTCCGGTAAGGAGAGGGATCTTGCGACCCTTCATATCGCTGATTGGTCCGGCAAAAATCTGCCCAAGCGCCATGCCGACCATAGAAGTTGTAAGTGTAAGCTGAATAAGTGAAGTCGATGCCGAGAATTCATTCTGCATGAAAGGGAGCGCAGGCAGGTACATATCCGTAGAAAGCGGAGCGATGGCGGCGAGCATGCCAAGGATAAGGGTCAGGACGAGCGTGCCTTTTTTCTTTTGTGGTTCTGTCATATAATAAGATACTCCTTTTGTTTAAGCTAAATAATGGGAATTGGTGATATAAAATGTAGTGAATAAAAAAAGCTAGGGTCAAATTCAGACCACTAGCACAGTGTACATTACATAGAAAATTAACTTAGTGTGTATATGTATTATAGATTTAGTACAAAGGGAATGTCAAATAAAATGTGTTACAATAGTAGAAAAATGTTTAATTAAATTTGTCAGAAAAATTGGTTAAAACAGAAAGCAGGGAAGTTATGAAAATTATCATTGATGCAGATGCTTGTCCAAAGCAGGTATTAGAGATATGCAAGCTGCTGGGGGCGCGGCATATGGTGGAGGTTTACACAGTAGCGAGTTTTGCACATGTAATCGAGAATGTACATCATATTACAGTTGATAATGCTTCACAGGCGGCTGATCTGAAAATTATGAATATAACCGTGCCGGGAGATATTGTTGTAACGCAGGACTGGGGTCTTGCAGCGATGGTACTAAGCCGAAAAGCAGGCTGTCTGAGTCCGACAGGCCAGGAGTACGAACCAGGCAGAATGGATTTTATGCTGGAAGAACGTGAGGTAAAGGCAAAGCTTCGCCGTGGTGGTGGTCGAACAAAAGGGCCAAAGAAAAGGACAACAGAAGATGATGAAAAGTTTGAGGCGGCGCTGGAACAAATGCTATGTTCTTTTAACGTGTAATGTAAGGTATGATTTGCCAATTTTTTTTGATAGGATTGCAGGTTTTGTATTTGTTAAATTTTATCTGATTTTGTATTGTGTTTTTTTGTGTTTTTCGTTAAAATGAAAAGATAGCGCGGCTTGTAGTGTAGGATTGTAGATTTTGTAGAGTAGAAGCTGCTGCGCAAAAGAGCCGGGTGCGTCCCGGACAGAGCTATTATTTTTGTAGGTTGGTAGAGAGGTAGGGAATTGTATGTCTATTCAGTTGTTTATTGTTTGTTTGTACATTGCAGTCTTATTTAGTATTTCTTTTTATGTAAAACGACGGGCGGATAAGAATCCAGTGGAGTATCTTTTTGCGGGCCGAAAGCTTACGGCAACGCTGGTTGCATTTAATGTAACAGGTCTTGCGGTTGGTGCGGCGTCGACGGTTGGTGTAGCGGAAAATGCA